>CANFVI010000076.1 GCA_947450405.1 Flavobacteriales bacterium | reverse complement strand
TCTCAAATTGAATTGAGAATAATTGCACATATTTCAAAAGATGCTACCATGATAGAAGCATTCAATCAAGGGCTAGACATTCACACAGCAACAGCAGCCAAAGTTTGGGGTGTTGAGTTGGCCGACGTAGATAAAGAAATGCGTAGAAAAGCCAAAACGGTTAATTTTGGTATCATTTATGGTATTTCAGCATTTGGATTAAGTCAGAGAGTGAATATTTCTAGATCTGAAGCCAAAGAAATAATTGACAATTACTTTATTCAGTTTCCAGGAATTAAATCATACATGGACAATACCATCAATACTGCCCGTGATTTGGGATATGTAGAGACATTGGTAGGCAGAAAGCGTAATTTGAGGGATATCAATAGCAAGAATGCCGTGGTTAGAGGTTTTGCGGAACGAAATGCAATCAATGCACCCATTCAAGGAAGTGCAGCCGATATGATTAAAATTGCCATGATCAATATTCAAAATTGGTTGAAATCAACCACCTTGCAAACCAAAATGATGTTACAAGTGCATGATGAATTGTTGTTTGATGTCCCTAAAAATGAAATCGAAATGGTTCAATCTAAAGTAAAAGAATTGATGGAATCGGCAATGACTTTAGATGTGCCAATTTTGGTAGAAACCGGTGTAGGTAACAACTGGTTAGAAGCGCATTAATTCCAGAATCTCCAATTGAATCCAAATCTTAATCGGTAGGGTTCAATTGGGTATTTATATACTTGTTCGTATCGTTTATTAACGCCAGGAACAATGAGCCATTCGTTTAAATGTTCGTATTTTAAAAACAGATCAACAGTTTGAATTCTGCCACTGATAAATACATCGAATACAGGGTAATTTCCCAAAGGATTTAAGTTATTGGTACTCCAATAAAATGCGCCTGCATCTGGTCTGTAATTGAGTTGCATGTATTGCGAAGTGTATGTTCCCTCAACACCAATTCTAAATAACAACGCCTGATCGAATGCTTCATTTTGGTAGAATATTGCAGAACGCGCATTTAATTTAGGCAATCCATAATTGCTCAATTCTTTGTTTTGATTTAACTGTAAATAAACTTGTTCTTGGAATATAAAATGACCGATTTTCATAGAAACATCTGTTGAAAATTGAACATAATTAATAATTTCTATTTTTTGAGGGACAGCGCTGTTAATGCCTATATAATCGTTTTGCAAACTGCCCAAGGTTAAACTTATATTTCCCCATATTGACTTCCCTTTTTTAACAATGTTGATACTTGCAAATTGTTGTTGGGTGAAATTTGGATTGCTTGGTGTTGAACGCAAACTATCAACTGCAAAATAGTAATGATTATTGGTGAAAGTTGATAAATATTGAGAGACAGTTTGATTTGAAATTTGACCTCTTAGGGTAACAAAATAATTTGCATGAAAGCTCTTTTTTAACTCCGCATTTAATAAAAAAGCTTTTTGAGCGTAGCCAAGAATAAAGGCATTTGCCTCTGCAAAAATTTCCCAACTTTTATATTTAGAATTCAATATCCCTTCAAATCCTTGCGTATTTATGGAATAACTTTTGGCTTTTGTTAAAAATGTATCATATTGATAATCTAAATATTGAAAAATATGATTTACTTGAAGATTTGCGTTAAGGGATGAGAATTGTTTTTGAAAATTGATGCCAATTTTGTGTTCAAAGAGATTATACGACGTACTATCTGCAATTTTGTTTTTGTTAAAATTATATTCATTACCGTAGAAAGTTGTGTCTCTGGTTTTGTCGGTGTATTGAAATCTTAATTTTTGAAAACGCAAACTTTGAGAGATACCAAAATTTCTTGATGAGTCAAGGAAATAGCGGTGTTTAAATCTATGATCTGTTTGCGCCCAAAATGATTTTGCATTGGTTAAACTTGGATAATAATTGCCAAATAGCCTTTGTTGAATGGAGTTTGAAGCTTGGAAATTTGGTCCATAGAATAGACTATCTGTTTTCAATCCTCCGTTTTCAATTCTGCGGTTTCTATTCCAAGAGAAAATAACTTGTTGTTCGTATTTACCAGATTTAGAAGTGAAATTGCTGCCTAAAATTGTATTCCTATTTAAATTTTGTTGGAGTGCAACATTCGGGGTATACATATCTTCATTTAAAATACTGCTATAATCAATTGTAACATTCCAAGTAGCAGATAAATTTTGAGTATGCAAAATATCCAAACCAATGACACCACCCGATCCTTGTAGGTATTTAACAATTGTATAGGGTTGAGAGACCTTATGGAATTCAAAATTATCAGGATTTTTTCCTTGAAGTGGAAACTGTTGAAATCCAATTTGAATGCCTGAATTTTTATATGGTTGAATAGTTAAAAGTTTTTCAGGTGAGCCAATAACACCAAGGTTTGCACTTGGAATTATTTGTTTACTTGCTGGAGAATATCGGTGAACATTTGAAAAGGTGGAGTCTGATTGGTATAAAGAATCTTTCAATTGCCAAATCGTATTTGCAAGCTGTGATTTAGGGTAAGCTTTTAGTTTTTTTGGTTTATTTGCCTGTTCAATTGAATCCCTTTTCATGCTCGCGGTATCTGCACTTTTGGGTTCTAACATAGAACCTTGGGAGTTTGAAAAAATTTGTGCATTCACTTTATTGAAAAATAATGTGAGTACACAAATAACGAATAAGATATGTTTAAATTGGTTTTTCAATTTGATTTACAAATTTGCGTATAATTTTTGAGGTATTATCTTTTATCAGGTGCGGATTTCTAGAAAAAATTGCCATAAATTGCGTAAATTGTAAAAAATGGAATTATTTTTCAAGGTTTTAGGCACTGTTGGTTTATCAATTATAAAATATTTAATTGGTGTAACTTTTGCTTTAAAGTGGCTGAATCCTGTTGAAGGATTTCTTTCAACCACAATAGGTTCGAGCATAGCGGTTTTAATTTATGTATATGGTGGAACCGAATTAACCCGTTTTTTTAGGGAACGTAAAATTAGAAGACAAGGCGAGAAATATAAAAAACCGATGGTCTTTACAAAAAAAAATAGATTTCTTGTTAAAATTAGGAAAAATGGGGGACTGCCACTCATTGCATTTTTGTCTCCAATTTTTATTAGTTTAACTGTAGGGTGTTTATTGGCAATTACTTTTATTCACAATAGACCCAAAATAGTAACGTATATGATTATATCTATTTTTATTTGGGGGGTCATGATTTTTGGGGGTAAAAATTTGCTATCCGCTCAATTTGGTTGGGGGCTCGCTAAATAAAATGTAAATTGCGATTTAAATGAATTTTAAAAAAGTAAATATATTCATCATTTCTGCAGTATTATTTATTGCATGTTCTAGAGAGCAAACAAGTTGGGATGTTAATTCAACTTTGCCTTTGTTTCAAACGGAAATGTCATTAGACAATGTTGACACACGATATTTAAAGCCAACTTTAACAGATAGTAGTTATTTATTGAATTATGAAAATCTCATTTACAGATATAAAATCAATGATTTACAGGCTACAGATACGGGTATTGACGCCTTTTTTAGTTTAAGAAAACTCAAACTAAGCGATAGAACCATTGAAAATAATATCACGCTAGGGCAAATTAATCCGTTGTTTAAAATTTTAAATGGACAAACCGCTGATATTCCCGCACAAGTTCAATCTAATTTAGATCCTACCGATATTGATGCGAGTGCTTTCTTTGAAACCGCAACTTTGGATACAGGTTATTTGGATATATCAATCAGTAACGGTTTGCCTGTGAATATTTCATTAATCGTGTTTGAATTAACAAATGCGGGTGATAATTCTGTTGTAGCACTTGATTCTTTTAAGAACATCAGTAAAAACGGTGGAATAGCAACAAAAACAATTGATTTAAGAAATAAAACCGTTACCAAAACATTAAAAGGAACCATTAAAAAACTTGTAACAGAGGCAAGTGGTGGATTGGTTTTAATTGATGCAAGTAAGGGTATCAATGTCAAGTTATCTGTTCGTAATTTAAGACCGAGAAATGCGATTGCTGCTTTCCCTACTCAAAATGTAATTGACCAAGACGAAGGTTTAACGCTTTATATGGGCGGTGCAGAGGTAAAGTATTTCAAGGTGGCTTCTGGTCAATTAAGAATTAAGGTTGAAAGTACCATTCAAGAAAATATGTCTATGGTTCTTTCTTTGCCTGGTGCAATGAAAGATGGTAAACCTTTTTATCAGGAATTAAAAATGCCTGGTTCAGCTGGAAATGGGGTTGCAACTACCCAGCAGATATATGATATGTCGGGGTATTTGTTAGATTTTAGAGGGAAAGATCCATCAATAAATGATACCGTAAATACCTTCCATCAAATTTTAAGAGTTACACTTGACAGCAGCGGAAGAAAGTTGGCTGTAAGTTTAAAAGACAGTATCAAACTTACTTACCGAATTGAGGGATTAAAACCAGAATATGCAATTGGATATTTGGGTAATTCTTTGAGTAGAACAGGTCCAAAAGTAACCGATTTTAGTTTATTCAAGGGACTAGACGGCGATTTGAAAGTAAAAGACATCAATGTTTCATTCGTTTTGCGAAATAGCATTGGTACTGATGGCAGATTCAGATTGCATTCATTGGAAGGTGAAAATGTATTTAATAACAGCAAAGTGCCGTTAAGTGCAAATCCATTGATGAATGATTTATTTGTTACCTCTCCAATTTTTCAACGAGATAAATACACTGAAACTGTAGTTGATTTAAATTCGAATAATTCCAATATTAAATCCTTTTTAGAGAATCTTCCTCAGAAATTAAACTACGATTTAGAGACAGAAATTTCGCCAAATGGCAATGTCAATAATTACAAGGATTTTGTGTTTGATAATTCACGACTCGATGTAATAATGAGGGTTCAAGCCCCTGCTACATTTGCCTTTGGAGGTTTTGTTTTGAGGGACACACAAGGTTTGAATTTGAGCAATATAGGTGCAATGGAACGAATAAAAAGTGCAACGTTGTTCCTTGATATGACCAATTCTTTCCCAATGGATTTCGGAATTGAAGTGGAAATGCTCGACAACCAATATAAATCTCTGGGCTTTTTAAATGTTGATCCTGCTTCTGGAATCTTGGCCGGTGATGTAGATGCAAATGGGTATCCAATAAAAGCAAATAATTCCATGATGGTGATTAAATTGCCCCGAGAAAAAGTAGGCATGTTAAAAACAGCAGGTTATGTGGCTTTGAAAATGAAAGTGAAGGGAAATGGTAAAATGCAACGACTGTTCAATACCAGTAAGTTAAAGGTTAAATCTAGAATTCAATTTGAGTATGAAGCTAGGAATTAAACTTTTTATAGTAATTGGTGTACTGCCTTTTTGTCAACTTTTGGGATTGAATGATTCATTGGGAAATGGTAAAAAAAGTATTCCTAATAAAATTTACCTTGAGCCACCCGTAAGCAATAGCAATGGTTCATCAGTGATGCCAATTGCCTCATTTGAAATTGAATCTGGATCAAATGCTGTGCCTCTTTCTATGGTATCGAAATTTGCTTTCGGAGGTTATATTGCTCCTGAGAGCATGAACAATTATCAGTCGTTATTGAGTAGCTCAAATCGAATGGGAGCAATACAAGAATATCGTTTAGCACTTTATCCAATTGTTGGTATTGAAGTTAATAAAAACATTTCCTTAAAAACTGTTGAATTACTTGTTCAAGATGTGCTTGGTGCTAATTTTACTCAAGATGCTTTCAGGTTATTTTTTCAAGGGAACACCAGTTATTTAGGTCAGACATTGAATGCCGATAAAAATGAAATTGAATCTTGGAGAAATAGAGTAATTCGATTTGTATTTAATACCAAGTCGAAGTTTTTTGGATTTACAGTAAATCCCAATATTCAGTTCGGACAATGTCTGTCATATACAAGAATCTCAACCAAAGATATTAAACTAACAAGTGATCAATTAGGCGATAATGTTGACTTTTCAGGAAGCGGATATTTTGCTTCTACAGGTTATTCTTTTGGTGGAAATGGTTATGGACTGCAAGCTGGATTAGATTTGAAAAAATCTATTTTGCGAGCAAGTGGAACCATAGCGAACATTGAAATTAAACTGCAGAATTTTGGTTTTTATAGTTTTTCTGATGTAAATGTAACCAGTAAAGACGCAATCTGGAATGCAAATGGACAAGGTTTATCCCCTGACGACTATCAAAATTCTAAGCCATTAAATTTAACTGCGGTACAAATAAATGCTTCTGATTTGCGATTTGGTTCTTGGTTTACTCGACAAAAAGATAGCATTGTAAGTAAACTTAATTTGGTTGACTCGAAACGCAGAGGAATGTTAATGTCTCCATTCACCATTTATGCAGGTGTTGATTTTAGAAATAGAAACAATTTTAATGCAAAATTATATAATCAGTTGATTTCCTTGAAATACATTAATGTGATAGGATACATTCCAAAATTAATTTATTTGGCAACTTTTAAGGGGAAATATAATAGAAAAAAGAGCAACAAAGCCACACTGTTTTTTTATCAAATAGGTGCAAGTGTTGGTGGATTTGATAATTTTGACATCAATGCAGGTTTGTCTTTTAATGCGCTTAATTTCAAAGGAAAACCATTGGTTTGGGGCATTAATTTAATGGGAATTGAGTCCTTTATCAATCCTTCCAAATGGCATGGAGGAGGAATAGGAATGCACTTGGGATATCAAATTTTCTAATTATTTTATTTTAGAAAATTGGCAAATGTATAAATTACCAGATTGAAAAATTGGTTCAGATATTTTATACTTTTTTAAATTTAATTTTTGCCAACGATCAAGATCGTTTAAAACGATAATAGACAGAAACTTTGTATTTTTTTCTTCGAATTTTTTATCGAAAATATCTTCAATAACCTCATTGCTGAAGTCATTTGCTATTCTAATTCCTTGCCTTCCTAATAGGTATAGAGATGTATTTGGACTATCGTCAAAAGCTGTAAAAATTTCATTCGTATTGGGGTGTTTTTGATTGATAAAATCTTTGGCTTTTTGATAGTCATTAATATTCCCAATCACATTTTGACAATAATAGTCGTTAGGTGTAAATGTACGTTTTACATTGTTTTTGGCATGAATGCTATTGGAAATAGGTAAAACATACATTGCAATTAAACTGATTATACTCGCAGCTCCGGTAAAGAAACTTCTATTTTCAATGTGAACCTTATACAGCCATAGAAAAATAAAAAACAAACTTGGGAAAAGTGCTACAAAATAATAATCGTGGTAGCGAAATTGAACATTGAACAATGTGAAAATGATTAAAAATCCCCCAAACAATAAAATGCCAATATAGCCAATGATATCTAGTTGTTTGAAATACTTAATTAAAGTTACAAGCCAAATAACCAAAATGCCCATCAATATAGTAAATGGATAAATTCGATTACCCCAAGTATTGAGAGAAAAACGGGTATTTTCAATGAAATCTGATATTGATTTTGCCGGATTTGTTGCCTGTAAAAAATGATGATTCCAAGTAAGTTGTGTCAAGTAATTTGAATAATAATACCAAGCTGAAACAAAAACAAATGGCAAGAAAAGCAATGCAAATTGCTTTGGTTTGAATGTAACTTGATTGCGAATTGTGTTTGG
>CANFVI010000075.1 GCA_947450405.1 Flavobacteriales bacterium | reverse complement strand
GATGTTGACCGCAGAAGAATTGTTTCTGACGACATCAAATCTTTAGGCACTTATTCTGCTAATTTGAACCTTTTCAAAGACATCACTACAACTATCACTGTTGAAGTTGTAACTGAATAAATTTGTTTGGTTATTGTTGTTGTTGAGGCTGTTGGGAAAACCAACAGCCTTTTTTTGTTTAGATGGGTTAGACAGATTAGACGGATTAGACGGATATTCTAGGTAGTTGCCCAAAATAAACAGGCGAAGCCGTCAACAGCGCGGACAAATTAGGTTAGACAGATTAGACAGATATACTAGGTAGTTGCCTAAAACTAACGCATGGCAATGCTTCTAAACACTAAGCGAGCGTTAGCTCTTCTAAACCCTAAACTATTATTAAAACTCTCAATAATAAATATTAAATTTGCGCCACCATTATGTGGAATAAAATTGCCACCTTTATATTAAAAAACCGCGTTGCTGCAATTGTCGGAATTTTTCTCTTTACAGCCTTTATGGGCTATTTCGGTTCCAAAGTGCAACTCGAATACAACATGCAAAAACTGGTTCCAAAAGATGATCCAGATTTTGTAATCTATGAAAAATTTAAAAAAACCTTCGGGGAAGATGGCAATAAACTAGTTTCATCGTTCCAAACGGAAAAACTGTTCGACTTAACATTCTACAACGATTTTCGCACTCTGTGCGATTCTCTAGCTGCCCAACCTGGGGTAAATAATGTATTGTCGCCAGCCAGATTGTATCGCTTTGAACTAGATACAGCCGACATGCTCCGACTCAAACGATTTGCTGCAACAACTGTAAAAAGTCAGGCCGACCTCGATAGCATCCGCGATGAATTTGAACAAATGAAATTTTATGAAGGTTTGTTATACAATCCCGACACAAAGGTTTCACTCGTTCTTATATCCCTCAATGACAGTACCTTAAATAGCAAAGATCGAACTCCATTAATTAAGCACTTAGAGAAATTAACGGTCGATTTTGGCAAAAAATACAACATTGAAATTCATTTAAGTGGCTTGCCTTTTGTTCGTTACAAGAATGCAACTACGGTGCGTGACGAAATTGTCATGTTTACCCTAATTGCTTTTGCAGTAACCGCCTTGCTCATCTTGTTGATGTTTAGAAGCTTGAGTACCCTTCTGATTTCCCTCTTGTTCATTGCAATTGGGGTGATTACCATGATGGGTATTTCGGGTATTTTAGGATTTAAACTGAACTTATTAACTGGAACTTTACCGCCTTTGCTCGTCGTTGTTGGGGTGCAAAATACCATTTACCTCATCAATCAATACCACGACGAATACCGAAAACACAAGAACAAGGCAAAAGCTTTGTCGAGAATTATTTCTAGAATTGGGGTTGCTACTTTTTTAATTAATTTCACTACAGCTGTTGGTTTCGGTACCTTTTATTTCACCAAAACCCAGATTTTGGAACAATTTGGTTTGGTGGCGTTTATCACCATCAACATCATTTTTGTAATTAGCATTGTGGGTATTCCTGCCTTGTATTCTTTCCTTCCGCCACCAACAGACAAACAAACTGCGCATCTTGAAAATAAGAATATTCTTAAATTTTTGAAATGGGTGAGGGACTTTACATTTCACAAGAAAAGAAGAATTTACTTTTGGTTTATTTTGGTGAGTTCTATTAGCACCGTTTTTATTTTCCGACTAAAACCTTTAGCTTTTATGGTGGATGATATCCCTCATTCTTCCAAAATTTATAAAGATCTTGAATTTTTACAAGACAATTTCAAGGGAGTAATGCCGTATGAAATTCTTATCACAACATTTGAAGAGGGTGGGGTAACCTCTCCTGAAATGCTCAACAAAGGAAGAACCGTTCAAAAAGCCTTGAAACAATTCTCTGAATTATCTAAACCAATGTCGCTGGTTGAAGTTGTTTCGGCAGCAAATCAAGCCAATAACGACAATGACCCAAGGTTTTATCGAATTCCGAAAGCAACAGATTTGGGTGAATTGGCATTGAAACTTCCACCGGCGGAGCCAGGGAAGCCTAATTTGCTTAAAGGATTTGTGGATTCAACTTTTACCCAAATGCGAATCAGTTACCAAATGAAAGATGTAGGTTCAATTCGGATGGATTCAATTAACAAGGCGGTAACACAAATTGTATCTGAAATTTTCCCTTCGGATCAATACAATGTAAAAATTACAGGTACTACGGCTATTTTTTTGAAAGGGAATTCATTTTTGTTCGATAGTTTGGTTTCTGCAACTTTATGGTCGTTGTTGTTGATTTCGTTAACAATGGGATTCTTATTCCCATCGTTTAGAATGATAATCATAGCCATTATTCCGAATATCATTCCACTTTTAATTACAGCGGGAACCATGGGTTATTTTAATATTCCATTAAAACCGAGCACCATTTTGGTGTTCAGTATTGCCTTTGGAATTACGGTTGATGCCACCATTCACTTTGTTTCTACATTCAGGAGGGAAGTAATTAAGCACAACAAACCCATTCGCATTGCTTTGGATGATACCATTGCCGAAGTAGGGGTGAGTATGATTTATACGATGGTTGCTATTTGTTCTGGATTTTTAATATTTACTTTCTCTGAATTTCAAGGAACCGCAGCATTGGGTTGGTTAACAGGATTAACAATCATCACGGGTATGGCGGCAAATTTGTTTTTGTTGCCTGCTTTGATCTTGTCGTTTGAGAAGTTTATCAATCCCAAAATCGAATTGAAGGAAGTGGTAATGGATTTGCCTGAAGAGGATTAGATGGCAAGGAGGCTACAGCCTCTGATGTCCGAAAAGTCAATTCTACCCATAATTTCAAAGCTTCCATCTTCATGAATTTTGCCCAAATCGTCGGTGGCAATAAAGCTGCAACTGTAAAGGTTAGCAAGGTCAATGATGCAAATTCTGCCTGTTTTTCCATTCGGTAACCAATTTTTTGGGTCGGTTGGGTCTTGGATGCAGATTTTTATCCAAGGAGGACATTGAAAACGGCCATTGCCTTTAGAGTAGGCTTGTGATAAAAGTTCAGTCATGCCATATTCACTGTGAATATTTTTCGTTTTAAAAGCCTGATTGAGAATTTGGTGAATTTCGGTTCGGGTAAGTTCTGGTCCCCGGCCTTTCATTCCTCCAGTTTCCATAATAATGCAATTTTTAAGGTCAATATTTTTTGCAAATTCCGCAAAGTCTAGGAGCGCAAACGTTACTCCTAGTAGCAATATAGGTTCATTGTTTTTGAGGGACGATTGAATGTTTTGCAATAACTTCTCAAAATCATATAAGTAAAACCCACCGCCTAATTTGCTGTTTTTTATCATGTATTCTGCCATATAAACCAGCGAAGAACCTTGTCGTTCTAAATAATTTGGCAGCAATGCAAATATTTTATAATCGGAGAAATCGTTGTAAAAGGCATTAAATCCCTCAATAAAAGACTTTTCGTAAAGGGATGTTTTATATACGAAGTGTTTTGATATTCCAATGCCGGTTGTAGAACTTGAGGTGAAAATGATTTCGGGTGAAATGCCGCAATGAACTTCTGAATTTTTAAACTGAGAGATGGGTAAAAAAGGAAAATCAGCGAAGTTTTGAATGGGTTTATCGACTGAATGGGTTAATGTTACCCATTTTTGATATATTTGGTTGTTGGCATATTGAAATTGATAGATTTCTTTGGTCAAATCCATAAATTTGAACTTTGATTCATTGAAAATCTTCTCTTCGATAGGGCTCATTTTACTTGCCATTGTGGCTGGTTTGTTGTCGTGTTCCGACAGCAAAAGTACAACATCCAATGTACCTGAACTATCAATTCTTGGTGAATATTTGTACAGCAGTGGATATGATTACGACAGTTTTATTCTGGTTGATTTAAAATACAGCGATGGGGATGGGGATTTGGGTTTAAATCCTTCTGACACTTTTGGAGATTTTGCATATAAAAAGCGCAACTTTTATAATTTGTACTGTTGGTATTTAGAAAAGAAGAATGGACAATGGTTGGAGCCATTGAATCCTCAGAGCATTAAGGATACGTTAACATTACATGAACGGTTACCGAGTTTAACCCCGCAGGGTAGTAGCAAATCCATATCGGGCGTGATAAATTTTTACATTAGTGCTAGGCCAAATCAGTATCGAGGTGATACGGTAAAGTTTAGATTTCAGTTAGTTGATAGGGCTCTAAATAGAAGCAAAATGGTTGAAACCAAAATATTCACATTAAAACACCCTTAATATCAATTTAAATAGATAATTTCGCAACAATATTTTAATTGGCATAACGTTTGATTACAAGATGAAAAGTATGAAACAATTTTTAGTGTGTTTGATGGCAATAATTGCAATGCCTTTATTTGGGCAGAAGCAAATATCATTTGCTTATGTGGACTCGGATTATATTTTGGGCAGGATGCCTGAATATAAATCGGCACAAACACAATTAGAAGATTTTGCTGCTAAGTGGGAGGCAGAAGCGCAAAAAATGCAGAATCAACTTACCCAATTGGAAAAAGACTATCAAGTTGATGAAATTGTAATGACATCTGACCAAAAGAAGCAAAAGAAGGAAGTGATTATTCAATCTCAGAACGATTTGATTAAATACCGTGAAGATAAATTTGGCACCAATGGTGGATTGTTTAAAAAGCGTGAAGAATTGATTAAACCTATACAGGACAAACTTTTCGAAGCAGTTCAAGCAGTAGCTAAAAAAGAAGGCTTAGATTTTATATTCGATAAGGCTTCTGGGGTGCAAATGTTATATGCCAATCAGAAGTACGACAAAACTTTTGAAGTAATGGAAGAATTGTCAATTCCTTTGAATGAAAGTGAAACCAACCCGAAAGGGAAACCTAATCCAAACAAATAAAAAAATAAATATATATACGATGAAAAAAATTCTAGTTCTATCAACTTTCATGTTTTTCTTTGCTTGTGGTGCATTTGCTCAAGCACAAAAAATTGCTTTTGTAAACACACAAATCATTATTGACACTTTGCCTGCGAAAGACACTGCAGAAAAGAAATTGGCAGTATTTGCTAAACAATATGATCAAAGAATCAAAGATTTACAAGCTGAAATTCAATCAAAACAAAAAGAGTACGAGGTTAAGGTTAAAGGCGGAGCTACCCAAGCTCAATTGGAATTAATCCAAAAGAGTTATGAGCGTTTGGTTCAAGAATACCAAGAAACAGAACAAGCTGGACAACAAGATATGCAAGCTCAACGTGGTTTGTTGTTGAAGCCAATTGTTGAAGACATTAAAAAAGCCATTGGTGTAGTTGCTGCAGCAAAAGGTTATTCGAATGTAATTGACAACGCTACAGGAATGGTTTTATGGTCTGCAAACAGCAATGACGATATCACTGCTGCTGTTATCAAACACATGACCGCTGCTAAAAAATAATTTAACAAATCCACATAAAAGAAAAAGCCACCATTCGGTGGCTTTTTCTTTTATGTGATAATCCAATTTGATTATCTTCGCAACAGCATGTCGAAAATTGGGGTATTTGATTCTGGGTATGGTGGCTTAACCGTACTTAAGTCATTGGTGAAAGCAATGCCAGAAATGAACTTCGTGTACTTGGGCGACAATGCCCGAGCACCCTATGGCGATAGGTCGTTTGAAACCGTTTACCAATATACCCGAGAATGTGTAAATTGGCTGTTTGACCAAGATTGCGAATTGGTTATTTTGGCGTGTAATACTGCTTCTGCAAAGGCGTTAAGGCAAATTCAACAGGTTGATTTGCCACTTAGAAATGACAATAAGCGTGTGCTTGGTGTTATTCGTCCTACCACCGAAACCATTGGCAACCAAACCAAAACCAATAAAATTGGTATTTTGGGTACTGCGGGTACTATAAAATCGGAATCTTATAAAATTGAAATCGCCAAATTTTTCCCTCAAATTGAAGTCTTTCAAGAAGCTTGTCCTATCTGGGTTCATTTGGTTGAAAACGATCTGCTAGGGTTGAAGGGTACCGATTTCTTTGTTCAATATCACTTGAATAAATTGTTAATGAAGGACAGTGAAATTGATGCAATTTTGTTGGCTTGTACCCATTATCCATTGTTAATTGAATCTATTGAAAAGGTGTTGCCAAGCCATATTCGTATTGTGTCGCAAGGCGAAATTGTGGCTGTGAAATTGGTTGACTATTTAAATAGGCATGCTGAAATAACAGCAAAGCTTGAAAAGGGGGGCAAAAGGGAGTTTTATACAACCGACCAATACAATGATTTCAACGCGCATGCGGGTAAATTTTACGGTCAGTCTGTTGACGCTGTTCGGGTTGTGATTCCTTAAAAAAACGATATTTTTCTAATTGATTCGTTGTAATTTTGACACGTGACGCCACCGGATCTTAAGCCCATAGTAAATTCACTTCCTGAAAAACCAGGGGTGTATAAATACTTCGACAAAGAAGGGGTTATTATTTATGTGGGGAAAGCCAAAAGTTTAAAAAAACGGGTTTCCAGTTATTTTACAAAAAAGCACCACGATAATTTCAAAACGTCGGTTTTGGTTTCCAAAATTGTGCATTTGGAATACACGGTTGTTGATACCGAAATGGATGCTCTGTTGCTCGAAAATAGCCTCATTAAGGAGTTTCAACCCAAATACAACATTGCGCTTAAAGACGATAAAAGTTATCCTTATATCAAAGTTACCAAGGAAAGATTTCCTAAAGTTTTTGCAATGTTCAATCCAGTAAGAGATGGATCTGAGTATTTTGGTCCTTACGCAAATAAAAAGGTCATGTATACCGTTTTGGAACTGATCAAAAAATTATATCCAGTTCGGAACTGTAATTACAATTTGTCACAAGCCAATATTGATGCTTTTAAATTTAAGGTTTGCCTAGAATATCAAATTGGCAACTGCAAAGGTCCCTGCGAAGCCTACCAAACAGAAGATTCTTACAATGAGGGAATTAGACAAATTCGACATATTTTAAAAGGAAATTTACACGAAGTAAAGGAACATTTAAAAATGGTAATGATGGACGCTTCGCGCAGATTGGCTTTTGAGGAAGCGCAAGAATATAAAGACAAACTTGATTCTTTGGTAACGTATCAAAGTCGCTCTACGGTTGTGAGTCCCGTTCTTGGCGATTTAGAAGTATACAGTACCAGCAGTACCGATAAAATTAGTTTTGTTAATTTTTTAAGGGTAAGCCATGGCATTATTGTGATTTCTCGAAATGTAGAGATTCGCAAGAAAATGGATGAAACTGATGAGGAGATTTTGGTGCATGTGATGGGCGAAATGCGAAAACATTATGGCGATGATGTGAAAGAAATTGTGCTTCCAATGCAATTAGATTGGCCCGATGACAGAATCACCATTACAGTGCCGAAAGCAGGCGATAAAAAGAAATTGATTGACCTGAGTTTGAAGAATGCCATGTTGTACAAACATGAAAAACTGACTCAGTACGAAAAATTAAATCCTTCAGTGCGTGTTGATAGATTGTTAGAGCAAATGAAAAACGATTTGCATTTGAAAGATCTACCACGACATATTGAATGCTTTGATAATAGTAATTTCCAAGGAACCTACCCGGTGAGTGCCTGTGTGGTTTTTAAAGATGGAAAACCATCTAAAAATGATTACCGACATTTCAACGTGAAAACAGTTGAGGGTCCCGATGATTTTGAAACCATGAAGGAAGTTATTACCCGCCGTTATTTAAGGTTGCGCGAT
>CANFVI010000074.1 GCA_947450405.1 Flavobacteriales bacterium | reverse complement strand
TGCCGTTTGGGGTAAACCGCAAACACAATTTCAAAACATCAGTGTTCAAGATGTACTTTACAGTTTTTACCGTGTAATAGATCCAAAAACGGCTTCCCCAGGAGCCTGGATATTTTCTGATAAAATTGATATTCCAGAGGGAATGTCTATTGCCGATTTGAAAAAATCAAAAAACGCACCTTTTATTGCTCTCAATGATTCAACCATCCAAATTACATTAAAAAGTCCGTTTCCTGCATTCTTGTCGTTGCTCGCTACAAACTATGCTTGGATTGTCCCTCAAAATACGGAAAATTGGAAAACCGGGAAATTGGGTCGTTGCCCAATAGGAACAGGCCCATTCTATTTGAAAAAGTGGGAAGAAGATGTACGATTGGTTATGCTTAAAAATCCAAAGTATTACCAATTTGAAAAAGATGTTCGATTGCCTTATTTAGAAGCAATTAATGTTGATTTTGTTAAAAACAAACAAACAGCGTTTATGCAATTTTTGGCTGGTAAGTATGATTTTTTTAATGGCATTGATGGAACATTCAAAGATGATCTTTTGGGAAAAGATGGACAAATAAAAGCCAAATATAAACACAGAATAAAAGCGCTCATAACTCCTTTTTTGAATACTGAATATGTAGGATTTTACTTGGGAGATTCATTAGATGGGAAAACAAATCCTTTTGCAGACGTGAATCTGAGAAAAGCATTACAATGGTCGGTAGATAGGAAATCGATGCTTAAATATCTCCGTAATGGACTTGGTACAGAAGGGAATGGTGGATTTGTGCCCCCTTCTTTAAGCGGAGAAATTGACAATAACCAAAATCTATTCAACCTAGATTCTGCCAAAAAGTATTTGGCAGCGGCTAAATATATCAAAAGCCCAAAAAAATTCGCAAAATTAAAAATCACCGTAACTGCTGACTATTTAGATATTGCTGTGTTTTTGCAAAAATCTTGGGAACAAATTGGAATACCCGTTGAGGTTGATTTGCAAACGGGTGGAATGATTCGTCAATTGAGAAACCAAGGTAAACTAGGTATGTTTAGGGGATCGTGGATTGCCGATTATCCTGACGCCGAGAATTTCCTGTCATGCTTCTTTACCAAATATTTTAGTCCCAATGGACCCAATTATACCCATTTTTCTTCAGAGAAATTTGATCAATTATTCCAAAGAATAGCATTTGGTAGTTATGAAATCCCTTCAAAAAGGAAGGAGGATATTCAGTTGGCCAATAAATTAATTGTTGAGAATTCGCCGGTGTTTATTTTGTATTACGACAAAAGTATGAGATTAATGCATCCTTATATTGAGGGATTATCAAATGACGCGGCTAATAGATTGGATTTGAAAAGGGTAAAGAAAAAGGTTAGAAGCTAGCCAAAAAGAACTCATTGAGCTCTTTGTTTGATTTTCGGCCTTCCGTAATTTCATTCTTGCTGCCTTCCCACCAATTTTGTCCCTTATAAATAAAAATGATATGTTCCCCAATATCCATTACTGTTTTCATGTCATGGCTGTTGATAATGGTGGTTATGTTGAACTCTTTTGTAATGTCTACCAATAGTTGATCAATTACGCGACTTGTCAATGGATCTAACCCAGAATTAGGTTCATCACAAAACAAGTATTTGATTTCCAAGGCAATTGCCCTTGCAATTCCCACTCTTTTTTTCATGCCTCCACTAATTTCAGCAGGATATTTTTTGTTGGCATTGGTTAATTGAACCTTTTCTAGACAAAAATTCACCCTTTCTTTTCTTTCTTCGGGGGACATTTTTGAGAACATTCTCAGTGGGAAATCTATATTTTCTTCAACGGTAAGAGAATCAAAAAGTGCATTATTTTGAAAGAGCATTCCAATTTCTCTGCGTAAATTTTGTTTGTGTTGGTATTCTAAGCTTATAAAGTCTTGATCACCGTATAGTATCTTCCCATTGGTTGGTTCTAATAAACCCACCATACATTTGATTAATACACTTTTACCGCTTCCACTTGCTCCAATAACAAGATTTGCAACTCCAGGTTTAAATTCAGTATTGATATCGAACAAAATTTGGCGATCGTCAAACCATTTATCAAGATGTTCAATTTTAATCATGACTTTAAAAACAATTGCGCAATAATCAGATCAAAAAACAGAATAAAAATACAAATTTTGGTTACCGCTTTGGTTCCTGCAATACCAACTTCCAATGCTCCACCGGTAGTGTAATACCCTTGAAAAGAGCTTAAGCTAGTTATTAAAAATGCAAAAATGAAAGATTTGGTAAGCATTACTTTTAAATACAATGGTTTGAAAACCAATCTTGCACCTTGAATTAAATCATCAGCAGTGAGAGAAGTTGTTGCTTTGCAAGCCAAAACGCCACCGTAAATTAATAAGAAATTTGCAATAATAATGAGGCAAGGAATCATGATTAACCCTGCTACAATTTTAGGTAAGGTTACAAAGCTTGCCGAATTAATACCCATAACTTCATATGCATCAATTTGCTCAGAAACTTTCATGTTTCCAATTTCAGACGCAATGTTAGCGCCTATTTTTCCCGCCAAAACCAAGCAAGTTACAGTTGGCGCTAATTCTAATAATGAACTCGTTCCTACAACTGCACCAATGACAAATTTTGGCATCAATTGGGTTGGAAATAGGTCACTTGGTGATAATAATTGATTTGCCGTTTGAATGGTAGTTACTGCTCCTGTAAAAGTTGCAATTAATATAACAATTAACACCGAGTCTATACCAATGAGGTACATCTCACGAAATGTAATTTTCCAAAATACTTTTGCTTTTTCGGGTCTATGAAGTACAAACTTCATGAATATGATAAATCGACCGATTTCAGATATTAAATTCATTTTGATGCTGTAAAATTAATTCAAAAAAATGGGTTTACGTATTAAGATTAACTTATTTTACTCCAAATTGTACGATTTGGTGTTTTTGCTAATTCATAACGTATTGGTGCACTTTCTTCTTGCATTAGGAGTTCATCTTTTTCTAACCACAAAACGGCTTCATTTCGGGCAGCAATCAAAATGCTCTCGTCAAATCGGATGTCTGCCAATTTCAAATCAAGCACACCGCTCTGTTTGGTGCCATCTAACTCACCCGGACCTCGAAGTTCTAAATCTACCTTTGCAATTTCAAAACCATCATTGGTTCTTACCATTGTTTTGATACGTTTTCTTCCAGATTCAGAGAGTTTATCTCCAGTTACCAAAATACAAAAACTTTGTTCCGCACCGCGGCCTACTCTGCCCCTAAGTTGATGCAATTGAGCAAGTCCAAATCTCTCAGCGTTTTCAATCACCATTACAGATGCATTAGGAACATTTACTCCCACTTCAATTACAGTAGTCGCTACCATGATATCTGTTTGCCCTAATTTGAATTTTTTCATTTCTGACTCTTTATCGGCGGGCTTCATTTTTCCATGAATAAAGCTATACTTGAATTTCGGAGTTGGGAGATAATCGGCAACCATGTCGTAGCCAGACATGAGGCTTTTCAATGCCAATTTTTCTGAATCTTCAATTAATGGAAATACGTAATACACTTGTCGGCCTTTTGCAACTTCATCCCTCAAAAAATCCATAAAAAGTAGTCTGGTGCTTTCGTGACGTTGCACCGTAACAATGGGCTTTCTTCCTGCTGGCATTTCGTCAATAACACTCACGTCTAAATCGCCGTAAACCGTCATTGCTAAGGTTCTCGGAATTGGGGTAGCGGTCATTACCAAAATATGGGGTGCAACTTGACCTTTTTTCCATAAACGCGCTCTTTGAGCTACACCAAAGCGGTGTTGTTCGTCAATAACAACGAATCCTAATTTTTGAAACGCTACGTCTTCCTCCAAAAGTGCATGCGTTCCTATTAGTATATCAATTTCTCCGGCAGCTAATTTTTCTAGTATTTCACGTCTATTTTTCTTTGTGGTAGAACCTGTTAGCAAAGCAACCTTAACATCCATGTGTTCCATCCATTCAGCAATGGAAATAGAATGTTGAATGGCTAAAATTTCAGTAGGAGCCATCAGGCAAGCTTGATATCCGTTGTCGAGACTCAAAAGCATGGCTAACATGGCCACCATGGTTTTTCCACTACCTACATCACCTTGTAACAGTCGATTCATTTGTCTTCCTGTTTTCACATCAGATCTTATTTCTTTCAAAACTCTTTTTTGAGCGTTTGTAAGAGAAAATGGCAAGTAATTTGTATAAAAATTATTAAAGTGTTCTCCAACCTGTTCAAAAACCAGTCCCTTAATAACTCTGTTTCTGTTTCCTTTTAATTGCAAATGGCGAAGTTGTAAATAAAACAATTCATCGAATTTCAATCTGCGTTTTGCATCTTCCAATCTGGTTAAGTTTGTTGGGAAATGCAAATCGGCAAGCGCTTGGGTTCTTGAAACGAATTTGAATTTCTGTATAATGCTCAATGGCAAGCACTCTGGAACTTGAAATTGAGATAATGTAACAATCTGCTTTGTGAGTTGCGTGAGTAGTTTGTTTTCAATTTTCTTGCGCTTTAATCCTTCCGTTAAAGGATAAACCGGTGTTAATCCAAGGCTTGAAGGATTAAAATCTTCGGTTAGTACTTCAAGTTCAGGGTGGGCCATGTTTACCTTTCCTTTATAATTGGTAATTTTACCATGTATGAGGAAAGTAAATCCCGGTTTGATATATTTTTCAATGTAGCTAATAGATTTAAACCAAACCAAATCAATTTCTCCTGTATGGTCTCTAAAAGTTGCAGTGAATCTCCGGGCTGGTCCTATTCCAACAATGCCTTGAGGGAAAATTTTGCCTTTCAGCTGAACGTAAATATCCTCTTGTCGTTGAATTTCAGAAACCGTATAAATCTTGGAACGGTCTTCATGTCGAAAAGGGTAGTGGCTTATGAGATCACCAACGGTAAAAATCCCCAATTCAGATTTAAGTGCCTCTGCTTTGAGAGGACCTACTCCTTTTAAGAATTCTATTTTGGTATCTAAAATCTGCGACATGCGATGAATAGTTTACGAAGATAGCATGAAATTATAGGGGTACAAAATATTGAAAAATCCATTTCTAAATTTAATGTCCCTCAAAAATAAATTTGAAATCTAGCGCGCTTGGGGTTAATTTCGCCCCATGCTTTCAGGAAAAACCGCATTGATTACTGGTGCTTCTCGAGGAATCGGGAAAGGCATCGCTGAAGTTTTTGCAAAAAATGGCTGTAACATTGCCTTTACATTCGCTTCTTCTGTAGAAAAAGCCCGTGCTTTTGAAACAGAATTGGCTGCTCAATATGGAGTAAAAGTGAAAGGTTATCAAAGTAACGCTGCCGATTTCAAACAAAGCGAAACCCTTGCAACTGATGTTTTGGCAGATTTTGGCAAAATTGATATTTTAATCAACAATGCAGGTATCACCAGAGATACATTAATGCTAAGAATGACTGAAGAGCAATGGGATGAAGTAATGGATACCAACTTAAAAAGTGCGTTTAATTTAACTAAAGCATTTTTAAAACATTTCTTAGGAAATAGAGCTGGTTCTATCATTAACATGACAAGTGTTGTTGGAGTTACTGGAAACGCAGGTCAAGCAAATTATGCAGCTTCCAAAGCAGGTTTGATTGGTTTTACAAAAAGTATTGCCAAAGAATTGGGATCTAGAAATATCCGTTGTAACGCTGTTGCTCCTGGATTTATTGAAACTGAAATGACACATGGACTTGACGAAAACGTGAAAAAAGGTTGGATGGAAACCATTCCATTGAAGCGCGGCGGTAGTCCTGATGACGTTGCAAATCTTTGCATGTTCCTCGCTTCTGATTTAAGCACTTACATTACCGGTCAAACCATTTCTGTTTGTGGCGGAATGTTGATGTAATTTAATTGATTTTCAACGAATTTCTGATTTTTCTAAACTAACTTTGAAGCATGGCATTAGACCAAGTAGATGTAGATGAAGTATTCCCAGATGAAAAAAATATGGGTTTCTTCGATCACATCGATGAATTAAGAAAACATTTAGTACGCATTGCCTATGCTGTTTTAATTTCTACCTGTGTAACCTTTTTCTGGGTAGAAAAAATATTCGATATGGTTATTTTAGGTCCCTTTAAACCTGATTTTTGGGGATATAAATTCTTTTGCAAAGCAGGTCACATGGTATTGGGAAATGATAGTTTGTGTTGGAAACCGCCTGCACTTTCTATGCAAAGTCAACAAATTCAAGGACAGTTTGTTAGCGCATTTAAAATTGCATTGGTTGTGGGAGTAGTTGTTGCTTTTCCATATATCATTTACCAACTTTGGTCTTTTATTAGACCAGCATTAAGTCAAAAAGAAATCAAAAGAACCAGAAGGAGCTTATTTGTAGTTTCATTTTTGTTTTTTACTGGCGTTTTGTTTGCCTATTTCTTTTTGGTACCTGTAGCTACGAACTTTTTATTGTCATACAAACTGAATGAAAGCATTCAAAATATCATTACCATATCAAGTGTAACTGGATTTGTAACCTTTATGAGTTTGGCTACTGGTTTGGTATTTGAATTGCCTGTACTCATTTATATTTTGGCAACCATTGGTTTGGTGAATGCCGCTTTTTTAAGAAAATATTGGAGATATGCCGCGGTAATTATTTTTATCATTGCAGGTATTGCCACTCCATCTCCAGACATATTCAGTCAATTGCTACTTGGAATGCCTTTGATGTTTTTATATGTGGTAGGAATTTATATTGCAAAACGTGTTGAAAAACGCAAACTAAGAGAAGAAAATGAATAATGTAACTATAGCTATTGCTTCAGATCACGCTGGATTTGAGTTGAAACAGGAAATGTGTAACTATTTAACTAACAAAGGTTATTCAATGGTTGATCTTGGCCCAAATTCGGCCGACAGTGTAGATTATCCTGATTTTGCACATAAAGTTGCTTCAAGTGTTGAAACAGGAATTACCCAATTGGGAATTCTTATTTGCGGAAGTGGAAATGGCGTTTGCATCACAGCAAACAAACACCACGGTGTTAGGGCTGCTTTGGCTTGGGCTCCAGAATTGGCTTCTTTGGCACGTCAACACAACAACGCAAATGTGATTTGCTTACCAGCTCGATTCATTTCTCAAGATACAGCATTCGAAATTGCCGATGCATACTTGGAAAGCGCTTTCGAAGGTGGTCGTCACGAAACCCGCGTCAACAAAATAGAAACAGCGTAATTCAGATGGAAGAGGAAGAACTAAGCAGCGTGAAAATGCTTGGTTTAAAGTTGCCTACCGATCCACGTTGGGTAAACATTGCCGAGAAATCGATTCACGAAATTTTAATTGATCACGCTTTTTGCGAGCAAAAAGCGGCCACTACGGGTATTTCACTTATAGTGCGATATGCAGATCAGGAAAAATTGGTTCAAGAGGTTACGCCACTCGTTGCTGAAGAATGGGGTCATTTTAGAAGGGTTTTAAAGGAACTTGATAAAAGAGGATTCAAACTCGGTAGAAACCGAAAAGATCAATACGTTGTTCAATTACAATCCCGTCAAATTAAAGGTGTTGCCGGCATGCAAATGCTTGAGCAACTTTTAATTTCCGCACTTATAGAAGCTAGAAGTTGTGAACGCTTTCGATTGCTCAGTTTATATTGTTCCGATTTAGAATTGCGTAAGTTCTATCATGAATTTATGATATCAGAGGCAGGTCATTACCGAATGTTCATTGATCTGGCTAAAACGTATTACGATGAAGAATTAGTCAAAAAACGTTGGCAAGAATGGCTTGATATTGAGGCCGATATATTGCAAAATCTTGAACTTCGAGGCGATAGGGTTCAT
>CANFVI010000073.1 GCA_947450405.1 Flavobacteriales bacterium | reverse complement strand
GGCTGAAAGTAATTTTATTGATTACGTTAAAATATGTTGTCGTAGTGGCAATGGTGGCGCGGGAAGTCGTCATTATAATCGTTCAAAAATAAATCCACGTGGTGGTCCAGATGGTGGAGATGGAGGAAAGGGAGGAGACATTATTCTTATGGGTAACAAACAAATGTGGACGTTGTTGCATTTGAAATTCAGGAAGCATGTTATGGCTGGAGATGGTATTGGGGGAAGTGAAAGTAATAGCACCGGTGCTTCTGGTGAAAATATTATTTTGGATGTTCCTTTGGGTACTGTTGCAAAAGATGCTGAAACCGGTGAAATTCTTTTTGAAATTACGGCAGATGGAGAGAAAAAAGTATTGATTCCTGGTGGTAGAGGTGGTTTAGGAAATGCACATTTTGCAACCCCTACAAATCAAGCACCACAATACGCACAACCCGGGGAACCAGGAGTGGAGCGTTGGATGGTTTTGGAATTAAAAGTACTGGCAGATGTTGGTTTGGTTGGTTTTCCA
Source organism: Flavobacteriales bacterium (assembly GCA_947450405.1). Classification (GTDB taxonomy): domain Bacteria; phylum Bacteroidota; class Bacteroidia; order NS11-12g; family UBA955; genus VMCP01. Next base: position 7,396 of record CANFVI010000073.1, on the reverse strand, counting down.
AATGCAGGTAAGAGCACATTGTTAAGCGTATTGTCTGCTGCAAAACCTGAAATTGCAGATTATGCCTTTACTACTTTAACACCTAATTTAGGAGTAGTGAAGTACCGTGACTATAGAAGTTTTGTTATGGCCGATATTCCGGGAATTATTGAAGGAGCGCACTTGGGTAAGGGGTTAGGACATCGATTTTTAAAGCACATTGAACGAAATGCTGTATTGTTATTATTAATACCATCTGATAGTAAAAATCATAGAATGGAATACAATACACTCATCAATGAATTGGCTCAATTCAATGAAGAATTGGTACTAAAAGATAAAATTGTTGCAATTAGCAAGGCTGAAATGCTAGATGAAGAGTTAAAAGCCGAAATTGTGAAGGAAATGGGAGATGTTAAGGTTTTATTCTTTAGTTCAATTACTGAACAAGGGTTAGATGTACTCAAAGATGAATTATTTAAAGCCATAGAAGAGAATGTGTAACATTCAATAAGAATGCTTAATTTTGCTTGTTAAAGAATTAAAAATTAAAAGATTTATTAAACTCATGAAATCCATAAAAAGTGCTTTATTATTTTTAGTTTGTTTGGTGATGATTTCATCAACAAAGGCTCAAACTCGAGTTGAAAATGTGGCTGAGCCTGTAGTTTTTACCATTAACGGTAAACAAAAAGTGTATTTAGGAGAATTCGAACGTCAATTCTTGAAAAATTTGAATTTGAATGATAAGAAAGTTACTTCAAAAGACATTGATGATTATTTGAAACTTTATGTTAAGTTCAAACTGAAAATCCAAGATGCTTCAGATGCCGGAAAAGATACTGCTGCAGCCTATAAGCAAGAATTAGCCATGTATCGCGAGCAATTGTCTAGAAACTATTTATATGATAGGGCTGTTACTCAAGGATTAATTGAAGAAGCTTATGAAAGATTGCAGTCTGAAATAAAGGTTTCACATATTTTAATAATGTGTAATCGTGATGCTTCTGAATCTGATGTTGCTAAAGCAACCAAACGAATCAATGAAGTATATGCCTCTTTAAAACGCAATCCAAGCGCCGATAATTTTGCTGAATACGCAAAAACAGATTCTGAAGATCCAGGAACCAAAAATTCAGGAGGAAGTTTGGGATATATGACCGCTTTGCAGGTGGTTTACGAATTTGAAAACCAAGCTTACAAAACGCCAATTGGACAAATTTCAGAACCGTTCAGAACCGATTTTGGTTTTCATATCGTTCGTGTTGAGGAAAAACGCAAAAACAGAGGTGATATTAAGGTAAAACATATTTTACTTCGTGTTGGTACCAATGCAGAAAATACCGACGAAGCGTCTAAAAAGAAAATAGATGAAATTTATGCCAAGTTAAAATCTGGTGAAGAGAAATTTGACGTTATGGCTAGAGCCTACAGCGAAGATTATAGCAGCAAATACAATGGTGGTGAAATGGAATTTGTTAACAATACCCAATATGTGGGCGACATTGACCGTCAAAATTGGATTGATAAAGCTTATGATTTATCAAATATTGGTGACATGACAGCTCCATTCAGATCTAGCTTTGGTTGGCATATTTTACAAAAAGTTGGAATCAAGCCAATTGGTTCTTTTGATCAAATGAAAAATACGTTGAAAAACCAAGTGCAACAAAATCAGCGTTCTCAAATTTCAGTGGATGCGCTGGTTGAAAAGGTTAAAAAAGAAGAAAATTATAAATTAAACAAAGAAGCATTTGATTTTTTAGTGAAATCTTTAGACACAAACTTTTTAAATGGAAATTTCAAAGTTGAAATGTTGCCTGTAAAATATACCAAGTTTAAAGACCCTGCTGCCAAGAAAAAGGAAACAGTTTCTTTTGATTTTCCTAAAATGGAGATGTTCAATTTCGCAGGTGAATCTTTCACAGTTGAAGAATTTGCATTGCACTTAAATAGTAAAAAGAAAATTACTTCTTCTGTTAAAGAAGCTGTTGAAACTAAATTAAATAATTGGGTTAAGGATATTGCCGTAAATTATCAAAACAATCACTTAGAAGAGAAATCTGTTGAGTTTAGAGATATTTATCAAGAATATCGTGAGGGCATTTTGATGTTTAACAGAATGCAAGAAAAAGTTTGGGATCGCGCAAACAACGATTCAGTTGGACTTGCTAAGTACTTTGATCAACATAAAGGTGAATATACTTGGGGCGACAGATTTAACGTAGAGGTGTATTATAGCTCTTCAGAGAAAATGTCAAAACAAGTAATGAAAGAAGCTAAAAAAGGACTTTCAGCTGACAGTATGAAGAAAATTCATACCAAAGTGAAACAACTGGATTTTGATTATCGTATTGGGAAATATCAGGCAACGGACACCTATTTATTTCCGCAGCCAGATGTTTTGAATAAAATATTTGCAACTCCTGATTTTAAAACTGCTAAAAATAAAATTTTCAATTTGGGTCAATTCCAAAATGATTATGTTGTGGTTAAAATAAAAGAGTTTATGCCAGCTGGTCCAAAATTATTAGACGAAACTAGGGGTCCTGTTGCTTCTAAATATCAAGAAGAATTGGAAACTCAGTGGTTGAAAGAATTGGAAAGCAAATACAACGTTTTAGTTAACGAAGATGTAATTGCTGCTTTCAAACAAAAAATTGGTGCACAATAATTTGATACTGGTGATTCATTTACGCAGATTTTTAATCGTATTTATCTTACTTTCCTTTTGTGGGACTTCTTCTGCGCAACAAGGTCCAAATTTGCCTCCAAAGTTTGTCGATGGCATTATGGCTGTGATTGGTGAGAAAATTATTCGCAGAAGTGATTTTGAAACTGAAAAAATGGACATGGCTAGGGGCCAAATCTTAAAGGATTCACATTTGCTTTATTGTTTGCTCTTTGAAAAACTGATAGTCCAAAAATTAATGTTAAATCAGGCGGAAATTGATAGTTTACCTGTAACAAATGATAGAATTGAATCGGATATCGATAACAGAATTCGATATTTTCAGCGCCAAGTTGGAAGTGTCGCTGAATTGGAAAAGTATATTGGTAAAACAATTTCAGAATATAAGGATGAAATTAGACCTAAAATTCGTGAGCAACTTATGGCTCAAGAAATGAGGAATAAAATTACTTCACCAGTAAGAATTAGTCCGAAGGAAGTTCAGCAATACTATGACAATATCCCTCAAGATAGTTTGCCATTGGTGGCTACCGAGGTTGAAGTTGCGCAGTTAATTTTGGAATTACCCTACTCAACACTTGCGCAAGATTTTGCAAAATCACAGTTAGAAGATTTAAAAGCAAGAATTTTAAATGGCGAGAGTTTTGATAAATTGGCTAGGGCATATTCAATGGATCCGGGTTCTAAAAATAACAATGGTTTGTTGCCTGAATTTGGAAGAGGTGAAATGGTAGGTCAATTTGAAAGAATGGCGTTCAAGTTAAAAGAAGATAGTATTAGTCCGGTATTCCAAACGGATTATGGCTACCATATCATGAAACTCATCAAACGCAAAGGTGAGAGAATTATTGCACAGCATATCTTGATAAGACCAGAAAATACCAGTGACGATTATTCCAAAGCGTCAAAATTGACAGATAGTATTTATAGTGTTTTGGTGTCGGGCAAATTGGATTGGTGTACCGCTGTTAAATCTCATGCAAGTGAGCAAATGGGTAACAAAGGGTATTGTGGATTTTTAACAGATGAAGCAACAGGTTTGCAAAAAACCGAGTTTGAAACCTTGCCAACTGATGTAAAGCAAGTGGTTGAAAAAATGAAACCAGGTAATTTTTCTGAACCTAAAATTACCATGTTGCCAGATGGAAGAGCTGTTTATAGAATTATTTATTTGAAATCTTTTATTGCTCCACATCAAGCCAATTTGATTCAAGATTATAGCAGAATTCAAATGGCTGCCGAAGCAAAGAAAAAGCAACAAACAATTGATAAATGGGTTGCGAAATACAAAGGCAAAACCTATATCAAAATTAAAACGAGAGATTTACATTGCGATAACATTAAAAAGTGGGTAAATGAATAATCAAAGTACAGCGGAATTGGCCGCCCAATTTGGTGCGAAAGTAAATCAGTTAAAGTCGGAAGTTGGCAAAGTAATTGTTGGACAAGATGACGTAATAACTGCCTTGGTAAATGCGATTTTTTGCCATGGTCATGTGCTTATGGTTGGTGTTCCTGGTTTGGCAAAAACATTGTTGGTGAAAACATTGTCACAGGCAATGTCCTTGGATTTTAACCGCATCCAGTTTACTCCAGATTTAATGCCAAGTGATATTATAGGCTCAGAAATATTAGATGAAAACAGACAGTTTAAATTTATTAAAGGACCTGTTTTTGCTAATCTGCTCTTAGCCGACGAAATTAATAGAACTCCTCCTAAAACTCAAAGTGCTTTGTTAGAAGCCATGCAGGAACGTCAGGTTACTGCTGGTGGAAGTATTTATCATTTAACGGAACCATTCTTTGTTTTGGCTACCCAAAATCCAATAGAACAAGAAGGTACTTACCCTTTGCCTGAAGCCCAACTTGACCGTTTTATGTATCAAGTTGTTTTGGATTATCCGAATTTTAATGATGAAGTTCAAATATTAAAACAAACCACTTCTGGGAGTTCTGAAAAAGTTTCTGCTGTATTGACTGCAAATGAAATCATGGATTACCAAAATATTGTGAGACAAGTTCCTGTTACAAACAATGTTTATGAATATGTAGTAGGGTTGGTTCAAAAAACACGCCCAAATTTACTTGGGGCTCACCCTATGGCAAATAAGTATCTTTCTTATGGCGCAGGGCCAAGAGCGGGGCAAAATTTGATTTTAGGGGCTAAATGCAATGCTTTAATGAATGGAAAGTTTTCTGTTGATATTGAAGATGTTCACGCAGTAATGAATTGGGTGCTTTCTCATAGAATTGTTCGCAATTTTAAAGCAGAGGCTGAGGGTATTTCAAATGCCCAAATTCTCAGTAATTTTATCTAATTATTGCAATGAGAAAAGCCGAACGCGTTCAATTTATTCTTGATACGCTAGAAAAATTGTATCCTGAAGTTCCAATTCCTTTGGATCATTCAGATGCATATACCTTGCTTATTGCTGTGTTGCTCAGCGCCCAATGCACCGACAAAAGAGTGAATTTAATTACCCCTTCCTTATTTGCCAAAGCAAACAATCCCTCAGAAATGGTAAAATTAACCATTGAAGAAATTCGCGAAATTATTAAACCATGTGGATTGTCGCCTTTTAAAAGCAAAGCTATTTTTGATTTAAGCCAAATAATTCTTGATAAACACAATGGCCAAGTTCCTGAAACTTTTGAAGACTTGGAAGCATTGCCTGGGGTAGGACATAAGACCGCCAGTGTTGTTATGTCGCAAGCTTTTGGAGTTCCTGCTTTTCCTGTTGATACCCATATTCATCGTTTGGCTGAAAGATGGAAGTTGACTTCCGGTAAAAATGTAGAACAAACCGAGAAGGACTTAAAACGTTTAACTCCAAAAGAATTGTGGAATAAAGTGCATTTGCAAATTATATTTTATGGCCGCGAATACTGTCCAGCCAGAGGTCATGTCGTTGAAAATTGCCCAATATGTAAGGCAATTCAATTATAAAAATTGATATAATTCAGTTTCTGAAATTTCCGGAAATCCGCTTTTAAAAGTTTCGATACAGATTGGATTTGAAATACAACCCGAACTTTCTGAAATAAAACTTTTTTCACCTAATTCGTTTACGAGTTCCATTTCCATTACAACGCCTTTATCTACAAACAAATACAATTGATAGTTTTTATTATTGAGGGACACTAGCCTTTGGTGAATATATTTGGGTGAATAACCTAAAATCCATTCTTCAAGCTCAAACTTTTCTTTCTTTATTTCGTCAATACGTTGTGCTTCGTTTTCTGAAAGAAATTGTGCTGCGCCAAATGAATTGCTTAGTTCATTGATGAATGTTACCAAGAAGTTTTGTGTTTCTCCAAAGTTGTGATATTCTTTGATGTTGGTTACAACGCTTCTTACACTTTTAACTGCTTTGTCTTCATATTGTCCTTCAGAATGTAATGCACTTGATAAGTTTGTTAATTGGCAATTATATAACAAAGTTCCATGATGCAAAACGCGTTTCTTTTGTTGGAAAATATGTTGTGCATTGCCACTTATTTTTTTCCCATCTAAAAGTAAATCGTCTCGATGGCTGTAGGTTGTTTCAATGCCTAAGGAAAAAAGTGCGCTGCGAATAGGTTCAAGGAATTGTTTGTAATTAACCGCCTTGTCCATTTCTGTTTCGATGTTTTTGATGAAAGTGAAATTAATATTTCCCATATCATGAAAAACTGTACCTCCGCCAGATAAACGACGTGCAGGCAATATGTTATTTTCTTTGCAGAATTTATAATTGATTTCGGCGCAAATATTTTGGTGTTTTCCTGAAACTACAGCACTTTCACTCTGCCAAATGAGTAAAATATTTTCGTCGGTTTGTTGTAAAAAGAATGCTTCTGCAGCGAGATGAAAATACGGACAAAGACTGCGTGAAACAATCAATCTCATTCTGAAATTTCTTGTTTTGGTGATTTGCGTCGCAATTCGAAGTTTTGACCTAGATAAACTTTTCGCACCAATTCGTCATTTGCAAGTTCTTCGGCATTTCCTTGCTTGAGCAATTTTCCCTCAAAAAGAAGATAAGCCCTATCGGTGATGCTCAAGGTTTCTTGCACATTGTGATCGGTAATTAAAATGCCAATATTGCGGTCTTTTAGCTTCGCTACGATACTTTGGATGTCTTCAACGGCAATTGGGTCAACGCCGGCAAATGGCTCGTCTAGAAGAATAAAATGAGGATCGGTTGCCAATGCGCGAGCAATTTCGGTTCTTCTGCGTTCGCCACCACTTAAAACTTTACCTAAGTTTGTTCTTACCCTGCCCAAACTAAATTCTTCGATGAGGGTTTCTAATTTTTCTTCTTGTTGAATTTTCGTCAACTTGGTCATTTCAAGAATGGCCTTGATGTTGTCTTCAACGCTGAGATCTCTGAAAACAGAGGCTTCTTGGGGTAAATAGCCAATTCCAAATTGTGCTCTTTTGTACATTGGCAATTTGGTTATGTCTTTATCATCCAAATAAATTTTTCCTTTATCTGGTTTCACAAGACCAACGCACATGTAGAATGTGGTTGTTTTTCCTGCGCCGTTTGGTCCGAGAAGACCAACAATTTCTCCTTGGTTTACTTCAACACTAACGTCATTTACAACTTTTTTGGAGCCGTATTGTTTAATTAAGTTTTCGGAGCGAAGGCGCATGTGGCAAAGATAATGAAATGAATACGATTTTTTGAATTTCGATTGATGGTCTAAAGAAAAGGCAGTATCTTTGCACCGGCGGTACGG
>CANFVI010000072.1 GCA_947450405.1 Flavobacteriales bacterium | reverse complement strand
CAATATTTCATTGCGGTTGTTTGAAAGTAATAGACCACGCAAACTTTCAATTCGTTGTTCGGTGCCTAAAATTTCTTCTGAAGTAAGTAAAATGCCATGTTTTTCTAGGAAGCGTTTGGCAGTATAAATAAGCTGTTCTGCTTCGTTTTGTGCTTCTTTTTCTAACCTAAGTTCAATATCAGCTTGGGCGTTAATCATTCCACTTTCGAGCATTGTTTCAACTTCGGCGTCTGTTAAGCCATAAGTTGGCTGAATATCCACCTCTTGCATGATACCACTGCGCAATTCTTTTGCAGCCACTTTCAAAACCCCATCGGCATTGATGGCAAATTGGATTTCGATTTTTGGAAAACCTGCCGGCATAGCTGGGATGTTCTTCAAAATAAACTCTCCAAGTTTTCTATTTTGTGAAACCAGTTCACGTTCGCCCTGGTAAACAGCAATTTTCAAATTGACTTGCCCATCTACAGATGTAGTATACTCTCTGCCAACTCTGGTAGGTATTTTTGAATTTCGAGGGATAAGTACATCCATCAATTCTCCAGCTGTTTCAATTCCCAACGACAACGGAGTAACATCCAATAACAAAATGTCTTTTCGGTTGCCCGCCAAAATATCTGCTTCAATGGCAGCACCAAGGGCAACAACTTCATCTGGATTGATTTGGTTATTTACATGAACCCCAGGGAATTTAGTTGACAATAGTTTATAAATTTCAGGAAAACGAGTACTTCCTCCAACCATTACAATTTCGTCTATTTGATTTGGCAACAGTTTGGCATCTTTCAACGCCAAATTAACACAATTCATTGATTTATTTAAAATTGACTGAGCCAATTCAACCAAGGTTTTATACTCAATATACGTATTTAATTGCACATTTCCAAACTGCAACGGGGTATTGTAAGGCAATTCAGGCGAATTTGACAGTGCTATTTTTGCATTTTCTGCTGCCAATCTCAACGCTTGAATTTGGTTTTGATTCAAATGTTCAATTTCCAGACCGTTCAATTTCAACCAATATTCAATAAGCGCTTTGTCAATATCATCACCTCCCAAATAAGTATCGCCATGGGTGGCAATCACTTCAAATACGCCTTGCTCTAGTCTCAAAATTGAAACGTCGAATGTCCCTCCCCCCAAATCAAAAACCAAAATGGTTTTATCTTGATCAGTTTGGTTCATTCCGTATGCCAAGCTTGCAGCTGTTGGTTCATTTACAATACGCAAAACGTCTAATCCTGCCAACTTACCTGCATCGCGGGTGGCTTGTCGTTGGGCATCATTAAAATATGCAGGAACTGTTATCACCGCTTTATCTACGGTTGCGTTTAAATAATTTTGGGCTTTTTCTTTTAGTTCTTGAAGGATAATGGCGCTCAATTGAATTGGGTTGTAATAAACTCCACCAATATTCACTTTCACCAAATTGTCTTGGTCGTCGTTTATGATTTTATATCCCAAATAATCAGTATGCTCGGAAATATCTTGATAATTTTTCCCTAGCAATCTTTTCACACTAAAAATGGTTCTTTCTGGATGTTGGGCAATGAGTTGTTTGGCTTTATTACCAACAACGGGAATGTTATTTCCATCGAAATGCACCACCGAAGGCACAATAAAATCGTTGTTATCTCCCACCAAAAGTGGCTCTAATTTGCCCGAAGGGGTGTAGGCAACCAATGAATTGGTGGTACCTAAATCTATTCCCACAACAACGTTGCGTTTTTCAATTGCTCCGGATGCAATATTGATACTAATTTTAGCCATTTGTTTGATTGTGAATTGTACTAAACAATTCAAGTGCAAAGTTAGTTTGTTCTCTCAATAGAATCAAAAAACTATTGAAAGTAGCCTACACCAAAAAACTGTCATTTTTATGACCTTAAAGTTACATTTCTCTAGATAGTTGGGCCCAAATCCTATCCTATTTTTGCAGTGCAATCGAAATAAGAGAAATGAAAATTCAAAGTCTAATCAGTATGGCAGCACTTTTCCTAGTAGGAAGCGCTTCTGCTCAAACCGTTTACACAGATACCGTGGTAATGGGTCCTGGGTATGCAAATGAAGTATTTTACAATGTTGCTACTGGGGTTAAAACCAAGAGCATCATGAACAAATGGCACATTGCACACACCAGCAACACGCGCGACAATTGCATTAAAGCCAACCATGCCAATGGTTCGCAAGCATTTGTTAAGGTATTTGCTTATCCAAAAGGCGACAATTCAGCGTATGCATCATTCGATACTACGGGATGGTCAACTTGGAAATCTTTCACCAACGACGTTCACAAACATGAGTTGGGTGCTTTTAACCAAAGTGTGAATTCTGCAAATCCTTGGGATTTTTCTTGGGGAACTTACAATTCAGGAACGCACATCATAACTGGCGATTCTTTATTTCTGGTTGTTGTAAACAATGGAACTAGCACTGACTATATCAAGTTTATGCCAATTGCACAATATCCTAATGGCGATTTTACTTTCCGTTACGATATTATAGGTGGAACTAAAAGTAGCACAGTAATTGATACTTTGAAACAATCTGCTGCAAATGGTGGTGCATACAAATATTTCAACTTCACTACCAAATCGGTAAGTGTTGAGCCTAACGGAGGCGATTGGGATTTGAATTTCACAAGATACTATGAATCAACCTTTAATGGTAGCACATATGTGCCTTACGGTGTTATGGGTGTTCAATCAAAAAGAGGTACATTGGTTTCTAAAATTGAAAATACTTTGTGGGATGATTTGAAAGCAAACGGTCAATTATTTATTGATTCTTCTAAAGATACAACCGGTGGAATTGGTTTCCAAAATGATTTAAGCAGAATTGGTTCTAAATGGAAAACATTCAATGGCCAAAGCTACGACATGGTTGCCGACCTAAACTACATCATTGAGAAAAAAGTAGGTTCTAGTTTTGAATATTGGGCAATTCAATTCACGGGCTTTGTTGGTTCAAGCGCTGGAAGAATTATTTTGAATAGAACAAAATTAGGTGCAGTTACTTCAGTAAATAATCTATCTAACAATGTAAGTATTTTCCCTATCCCTGCTACAAACAACATTTATGTGAAACCTTTAACAGGTGCTAAAATCCAAACCATTATATTAAGAAGTATGGATGGCAGAGTGGTTCGCAATGCGAGCAACAACAACTTCAATGCAAGCGATGCTGCTCAATTGTCAATTGCTGACATGTCTGCAGGACAATATATTATCGAAGTACAAACTTCTATGGGTTCACACTCACAAATTATCACCAAAAACTAATTCAAGATTTCTCTTGAAAAAGTTAGCATTCATATTTTTCATTTTATTAAATATAGGGTTTTCCAAAGCCCAGTTTACTGAGAGGGTTTTGTTGGTCGTTGACCAACAAAACCTCCCCTTGGTGAATTTTGAAGTTACATTGCAATTTCTTGATCCATCAGGAAAAGTACTTCACTCACAATTATCTTCAACCGACAATGAAGGTCAAATCACAACCACATCTACCCTACCTATTTTATTGAGTATTGCTCCAGAATTGGGCAAACTTGAAAGCGCAAAAAATTCACCGTGGTGGAATACCGAAAAAGATTTAAAAATTCAGGTAACCACAGAAATAAATAGAATTAATCCCGTTTCAATTACAGGCTCTTTGAGTCCCAGGTTGGCAACACAAAATCCTTATTCCGTTGAGGTGATTTCTCAAAAAACGATAGCATTGATGGGTGCACAAAACTTAACCGACGTGCTACAAAATCAATCGAATATACAATTAAGCCAAGATCCAATTTTAGGAAGTTCAATTCAACTTCAAGGACTTGGTGGTCAAAATGTGAAAATTTTAGTAAACAGCGTGCCAATGATTGGCCGCATGAATGGCAACCTCGATATTTCTCAAATTCAAACGAATAATGTGGAACGTATTGAAATCATTGAAGGACCCATGAGTGCCGTTTACGGATCAGACGCCATTGGTGGCGTTGTGAATATCATTACAAAAAAACCCATTTCAAATGTGAATAGGGTTCAAACCAATTCATACATTGATGGTGTTGGCAATACAAATATCGATGCCAATTTCCAACTTGGAAATTTGAGTAAAAAATCTAGAATTGGTTTGGTTTGCGACATGGGCCGTCAGTTTTTTGGAGGGACAGATTTTGATCCTTCTACCCGTTCTGCAGATTGGAAACCCAAAACCAAACTTTTTGGTTCAATTGGGCTCAACTACCAATTGAAAAAATCTAACCACCTTTGGAGGTATAGTGCGTTTCACGAAAAAATTACAGACCGAAGTGATGCGGAATACAATCTTATTACCGTTACTGGATACAACAACTATTTCAACACCTACAGAAACGATTTTTTATCATTATCAGACTTTACCTTGAACAAGCGCAACAAGTTGCAATTTCAAAATAGTTTCAACACATATGAACGAACAAAAACCATGGTGCGTAGAAATTTGGTTGAAGGAACTGAAACTTTAACGCGTGGCGAAGACCAGGACACTACTATAAATTACCAAGCCAATTTCAGAGGATTTTGGAGTCACCAAAGTGCAAACAAAAAAATTGATTGGCTAACAGGATACGAAGGTCAATATGAATCCATCCAAACCAAAAGAGTTTTGAAAAAAGATGGCATTTTTGATATGGGTGTTTTTAGCACTGTAGATATCAATTTGTCGCCAAAGGTTCAAATAAAACCTTCTGTTCGTTTCATTTACAACAATCAATTTGGCAGCAATCCGCTTCCGGGCATTTTGGGTAATAGCTTTAAAATCGCCCCAATTATTCCATCATTACAGTTGAAATTCAATGCAACAAAACATTTGATTATTAGGGGTTCCTATGCAAGAGGGTTCAGGGCTCCAAGCATCAAAGAGTTGTATTTCTTATTTGTTGATATCAACCACAATGTGCAAGGAAATCCGAATTTAACCACCGAAACGGCGCATAATTTTATAGGTTCGTTGGATTACAGACACAACATCAGTAAACAATCGGCAGTTACTTTTAAATTGTCGTATTTTAAAAATTTAATTACCAACCAAATTCAATTGTCGTATGTTGATGGCAAATCAAACCTATATCAATACATCAACATTGGCAAAATGAATTCACAGGGTGTAAATTCTCAAATTGAATATTTCTTTAATCAGCTGCAAGTAAAAATAAGTTCAAGCTGGATTAACAACGAAAGCTTGAGTGAAAATGGCCGTAGCTGGAAAAAATGGAATGTAATTCAATCGGGTTTAAATTTGATGTACACATTTCAAAAGCCTAAAGTATCTTTGCAATGGTTTAGCCGTTATACGGGCAAAAACTATGGATATGAAGAAACCGGCAAACCTTTTGAAATTGCACCTTATTTTATGGCCGATATGAGTATGTCTATTCCTTTATTAAAAGAACACATTGTGATACAAACCGGCTGTAAAAATATTTTTGGTGTAACCCAAGTTTTATCCTCTGCATCAACAGGAACCATTCATGGCAATGGTTCTGGAAATGTAAACGTTGCCAATGGCAGAAATCTATTTTTAAGTGTAAAAATCAATTTGTAAAAGTGAAACTCACATTCAATCCTTTCGTTCTTCTTTCAATTGTCTTTGTTGCATTTTTTTCATGCGAAAAACCTGAGCCACTTTACAAACAGCCTACTATCCCTCAAGGACTTCAAACACAAACCTTTGCAATGGGTGAAAATTATTCAAACCAACTTTGGTTTGATTTTGAAACTCAAAAAACTACCGTAAATACTTATGGTGATTGGGACATTGCATTTGCTTGCCAAGACGAACCTTCTGTGGTTATTTGCGGAGGGAAAAACACCAATTTCGCAGTGGCCGAGTTTGAAAATGTAAATTTTAAAGATATTGATGCTTCATATTTAACAGCAGCAAAATGGAAATTTGATAAGCCGAGTGGCAATATTGACTCTTCTGCTTTTGGCAGATGTTTTAATAAAGTAGTTGATGGATACGAGGGCAAACCTGCAATATACGTTCTGGATTTAGGAGAAGATTCTCTTAAAGGATTTCGATATATCAAAATTCAATTTATTGGAGTGAAAGGCGGAGCTTATCAATTTAAATGGGGCTACGTGAATGTTCCTGCATTGGCATATCTAACGCAAATGGTAACGGAACCAACCAAAAACTACGTTTATTATTCTTTTTCAAAGAAAGATGTGGTAGAAAACGAACCCGTTGTTAGTCAAGATTGGGATTTGGTTTTTACTACCTACAAAGAATCAATCAATGACCCGAATGGTGTTCCCTACTCATACATCATTCGCGGGGCACTTGCCAATTTAAAAACCATATCGGTTGCTCAAATAGACAAAGGCATTTCCTATGAAACCTGCGACAAAACATTTGCTGCTCAACAAAAGTTTAGCAATAATGCCGATGAAATTGGCTACGATTGGAAAGAATACAGCCAATCGAGCGGAAAATATACAATTATTCCAAACAGATATTACATCATAAAAACATCAACAAACGATTATTTCAAATTGAAATTTGTTGATTTTTATGACGACCAAGGCCGCAAAGGTTATCCCAAAATGGCTTGGCAAATCCTTCCTTAATATTTAATATTGCAATTCAAATGAAATTATTTATCTCAACAATTGTTAGCCTAACTGCATCACTTTTAACAGCGCAGCACTCATCTCATTCAATTCCTTTGGCTGACACAACAACCAAAGAAAAGCATTTGAAAAACTTGCGCCAACTTACGTTTGGTGGCGACAATGCCGAGGCTTATTTTAGTTTTGATAGCAAAGCATTAACGTTCCAAAGCAACAACGCAAAATGGGGTGTAAAATGCGACCAAATTTTCCACAGCAATATTGAGAGTTTCACAAACAATGGCAGTTATCAACCGCCAATGCTAAGTACCGGACAAGGAAGAACTACCTGTTCTTATTTTATGCCGGGCAACGAAACTATATTGTATGCAAGCACACATTTGGGCGGTAAAGATTGTCCTCCAACCCCAGAAACATCTGGCGCATACTTGTGGCCCATTTATGCTGATTTCGACATTTTTGTTGCCGATAAAAAAGGGAATATTATCAAACAATTGACCTATGAAAAAGGTTACGATGCAGAGGCAACTGTTTCTCCAGATGGAAAATCAATTGTATTTACGAGCACCCGCAGCGGCGACTTAGAATTATGGATCATGGACATTGATGGATCTAATCCACGTCAAATAACCTTTGGTTTGGGTTACGACGGAGGTGCTTTCTTTTCGCCAGATAGCAAGAAATTGGTATTCAGAGCTTCGCGCCCCCAAACACCTGAAGAGATTACTAAATATAAGGATTATTTGTCGAAAAACCTAGTGGCACCAACCAATATGGAAATTTATACGGTGAATGTAGACGGCAGTGATTTGAAACAAATTACCCATTTAGGCAAAGCCAATTGGGCTCCTTTTTATCACCCTTCACAAAAGAAAATCATCTTTTCTTCAAATCACCACAGCACCAGGGGATATGATTTTCAATTGTATATGATTGATATTGATGGAAACAATGTAGAGAAAATTACCAATGCCAGTATTTTCAATGCATTTCCAATGTTTTCACCTGATGGAAAAAAACTCGTCTTTAGCAGCAACAGAAACAATGGTGGAACAAGAGACACGAATTTGTTTATTGCTGACTGGGAAGACTAATGCTCGTAAAAAGCCAAGCCATAATTTTAAAGAAAATACCCTATACCGACCATGCCTCGGTGGTTACCATTTACACCCGCGAAATTGGTTTACAACGTTTTCTGGTTCAGGGTTTACACAAGAAAATCAGCAAGAACGCATATTATCAGTTGGGAAATACGGTTGAAATAGTATTTAACCACAAAACAAATCCTGGCTTATTGCGTATCAAAGAAATCTCTTCCATT
>CANFVI010000071.1 GCA_947450405.1 Flavobacteriales bacterium | reverse complement strand
GATGAATATTCATTTTATTAAAAAGACATGAGAAGAAAAGAATTTATAAAAAGATCTACCCTTACAGTTGGTGCCGGTATTGTTGCTCCGTATATATTGCCTTCAGGTAGATTATTTGCAAAATCAGGAATAGAAAAAGCAGAACATGTGGTTATGGTTATGTTTGCGGGAGGTGTTCGTCAACAAGAAAGTGTTTTAGGTAGATATTTGGAAGATAGCCAAGGAGTTAAAGGTGCTGCTGGAAATATAATGCCCAATTTATTCAATGGCAATGCGCCAACCAAAAAAATTGTTTATGGGCAAGACATTCCAGGGCAAACAAAAGGCTCAGATCCGATTCCGCGATTGCTAACAGAATCATTAGCTAGTAAAGGAATGACCTTTAATGAAGTTCGTGCGCAAAGTGCAGGACATTATGTAGGATTGAATACTTTGCTTACAGGAAGTATGAGCACCGGGCAAGGTTTGAAAACAAGACCATCATCTCCCACTATATTTGAATATCTCAGAAAGCACAGAGGGTTTAAAGCTACTGATTGTTGGTTTGTTGGAAACGGTATTGGCAATAGTACTCCCCTGTTAAATGCAAGTACAAATGAAAACTACGGCCTCAATTTTGGAGCAAATATGTTTATTCCACCAATCACTTTTGGAAGTTACGGGCAAAATATTCTTTCGAACTCTAAACCATATTCAAATAATGAATTAAAGCCAATGTATGAGATGAAAAATTTCTTAAATAATAGTTTTGCTTTAGAAAATTCGAGACAAACAACAATCAAAAATACGGATGATGAGAGAACCCACATAAAAGAGTTTATGAGGGCTACTTTTACCAAACAAAGCTTAGGTCAAATTGCAATGCCTCCAGCTGCAAATACTACAGATGCATTTAATGTTGCGTATTCGGCTGAAATATTAAAGGAATTCAAACCCAAAATGCTCGCGGTGAATATTTCCGAAGTGGATGGTTGTCATTCTAACTTTACAGGTTATTTGAGGAGCCTACACAGAGCCGACCATATAACGGCTTGGCTTTATGATTATATACAGACGAATATACCTGAAATGAAAGATAATACAGTATTTATCGTTGCTCCTGAATGTGGCCGAAATTTGAATCCAAATCCAATCCTTGACGAAAATGATTGGATGGCATTCGATCATTCAGATGCCAATTCATTAAGGGTTTGGAGTTTAATGGTAGGTAAAAATGTGCCTAAAATTACTGTTGGTTCTGAAGGGAATCCAATTGGTAGATTAACTGATTTGGTTCCAACTATTGCCGATATATTCGGAGTTTATGACGATGTAATGAATTCAGGATACATTGACCCTATGGCTATGAGTCAATTTTTGAGAGTGTGAGAAATATGATTAAATTCATATCGCTAATTGCTATTTGTATTTATTTAGGATCTTGTTCTAAAGAAACATTGCCATTAAATCCATTTGATAAAAATCAAATAGATACCAATGTGTTGGATACTAACAAGTATGATCCTTATTCGATTTTCTCAATTCATAAAGACATTTTAAAGCCAACTTGTGCGAATTCAGGTTGTCATGATGGTAATTTTGAACCAGATTTCAGAACTGTTGAAAGTAGTTATTTCGGATTAGTGAATGTAGCTCCAATAAAATCAAGCAGTTCTGGTGGATTTCCATTCAGAGTTTTACCAGGTGATGCATCAAAAAGCATGTTATTGCAGAGGATGACAATTGATTTAAATGGAAATTCAGGCATCATGCCTCTTGCATTAGAGCCAAAATCAACATATAATCAGCATAAATCTGAATATCTGCAGAGAATCACTAAGTGGATTAACGATGGAGCTAAGGATTTGGCAGGAAATACGCCCGTTTCGCCAAATTTCCCACCCAATATTCAAGGTGTTGTGTTTTTTCAAGGAAACACTGAATTATCAAGACCTGGGTTATATGAAGCTGCCAATGCTACAGCGGGCATAAATACTTCTGTCTATTTTTCACTTTCAGATGATAAGCTAGATCAAAGTCAACTAAAAAATTGCACAATCAACATAAGTGTTAATCCCGATTCATTCAATTTAGCCAATGAAAAACCTTTAATTGCTGGCCCCGAGAAAACCATCAATGGTTTAAACGGTATGTCTACTAAATATTGGTTTAATTGCGACTTAGAAACAAGTTCATCAATTTCCCTTGATGTTTTATGGATTCGAATTACGGTTTCCGATGATTTTCAAACTGTAAGATTGCCAAATGAAAACTCAATGTTCCCAATTAAAAAATATTTCGCCATAAGATTTAAATAATGAAATTCAAGAGATACAATATATTCATTATTGCACCAATCGTAATTTTGTTTTTAAATTCTTGTAAAGATAAGTTTGTTGCTACTGGAGATTCCAAGCCTAGCATCCAGTTTTTATCAATTTCAAAAATAAAATTAAAGCAATTTACAGATAGTTTGGTGGTTTCGTTAAAATACAAAGATGGTGATGGTGATTTAGGTGATATTTCAGCGGATACTTTATCGATTTATGTACGAGATTCTAGACTTTCAAAGCCAGACTATTATCATTTATTGCCTTTATCTCCAATTGGAAATAAACTAAGCATTGAAGGAGTATTGAACATTAAAATCAAAAATATATTCCTCTTGACCGCGAGTCCCATAGAAACAACAAAGTTTGAAATTAAACTAAAAGATAGGGCGAAAAACTGGAGCAACACTGTTATTACACCCATTATTGAAATTATTCCATAATAGAATTTGAAATTTGTTATATACATATCGATCATTTTTTATTCAATATTTTGTTTAAATGTATATTCTCAAAATATTCAAAATCAACAAAATGGAATTTATAGAATTTGCAAAGGAAAAATAAGGGATTCGGATAAAGGTAAATCCGTTGGATATTACGACCATAACGAAAAAACAATCATGACGCTGGCTATGCCAGGTGCAAAGAACATTACTTTATCTTTTAAAAGTTTTTGCACTGAAAAAGACAATGATATTTTAAAAATATATGATGGCAAAGATACCAATGCTACTTTAAAAGGATCTTACTCAGGAAGTGTTAATCCTGGAAATATTACAAGCAGTGATAGTTTTATCACATTGTATTTTGTTTCAGATAAAAGTGTATCATGTTCTGGATGGGAAGCAGATGTGATAAACAATTTAAAAGTTCCAACTGCTACAAAAATAACTGTAACTGCATCTCCCATTTGCTATGATACAACAATTGGAATTACCTTAGATTTTGCAATACCTTGCGATTCTTTAAATACAAACAATACCAAAATAAATGGCAGTACAATTAAATATATACTGCCACTCAATTGTGCAAATAATAAAGCTTCAAAATTTAAATTGGGACTGAAAAATCCAGTAAATACAAATGGAACTTACACAATTACACACAAACACGGATATAGAGACTATTGCGATAGTGTATATCAATTAATTAGTAGCCAAATTTTTACAATTTCAAATTGCCCCATATTTGTTGATATTAAAGGCACCAAAGACACTATTTGTCTCGGGGAGTGCATTTCATTGTCTGCAAATATAAGTGGTGGGAATTCTAGCAAATACGTATACAATTGGACTCCCAAAACATTATCAGGCAAAGGACCATTCAATATTTGCCCAAGTGTAAATACGAAATATAAACTTACAGTATCAGATGGTGTAGCTATTTCAGGCTCTGATTCTATACAGATCACAGTACTTCAGCCTCCCATTGCGCCAAAAGACACACAGGTCTGCTATTTATCTTCCAATCTATTCTTAAAAGGCTTCCCTAGTGGAGGGAAATGGTACGGTTCTGGAATTATCAATTCAATGAATGGAGAATTTAAACCATATGGTCAATGGGGAGATGTAAAAGTATGGTATCAAATTGGTGGATGTGCGGATACTATGATTATCAATGTTTCTTATCCTTACAACTATGACAATGTTTTCTGCCCAGGAAAAACAGCATTGCCGGTTGTTTGGTATGGACCTCTTGGCGGCACTTGGACAGGTTTAAAAATCACCAAATCTGGTATGTTTACGCCTGACAGTGCTGGGAAGTATATATTAACTTATACCTGGAAAGGTTGCGTGTCTCAGAAAAATGTGGTTGTTCAAAATGTAACTGTTCCGCATTTTGACACTACTTGTGAATCAAAAACATTAGATACGTTAAAATTCAAACCCTATGGTATTTATCCATATTATTTCCCAGGTCTAATTAGTGCCTATTATGGATGGTATAATCCAAGTTTAATGGGTGGTCCTGGCAATAAAAATATTATTTTCACCGCACTTGGTGGCTGTTCAGATACCACAAAATTAACAATTTTACCTTGTTATGCTGGAAAGGACGATACAATTTGCCCAAGTACAAACAACTTTAATTTATTAAATATAAGATATTTAAATACATTTAATTGGACCGGCAAGGGTGTTAAAAATCCAAAACTAAGCATTTATGATGCAAGTTGGACAAATGGCAAAAATGGAATAGATACATTGGTGTTCAAATCTGGAAAATGTATTGATTATAAGATCATTAAAATTATTGGCACAGCTTTAAATTATGCTGATACGCTAGATGTATGTAATGATGCCGACACATTTTTACTATCAAATAAAATACCAACAAACGTTCCTAATGGCACTTGGATAGGTGCCGGTGTAATCAATGGATTAAAATTTGCTCCTAGAAACTTGTCATCAGGCAATTACAATGTTTCATATTCTAAAAATGGTTGCTCTGATAATATTACTATTCGTATCCTTACAAAGGCTGCTGTACCAAACGATACAAATATTTGTATACAATCTAAACCAATAGCACTTATTCCAACAATAAAAGGTTCTTTGTTTTGGGGTACGGGCATGCAATATGGATCAAAACAAGAATTCAACCCTTCCCTTTCAATGTCTGGCAAATTTAAAATCAATTACTTAACCCCTCTTGGTTGTACTAATTTTTTCTATATCACCGTAGATTCAATGCCAATTATAAGTTACAATTACCCTACTAAGACATTTTGCTTCAAAGACTCATCTATTGTATTAACTATAAATCCATTGGGTGGAAGATATGAAGTTGATGGAAATTTAAATACCTCATTTAATCCTGGAAAATTGAATATCGGCAATCATAAACTCATATATTTTGTAAATAGCAAAAGTTGTTTTGCCAAGGATTCATTCAATATTGTTATAAATGATAGTATTCACTTATTATTATCGCCAAATAACGATAGTTTATGCAAGGGAGAAATGGCGATTTTACAAGCAACAGCCACAGGAGGAGTTGGAAACTATACCTATTGGTGGTCAAATGGTCAAAGTGGGTACAAAACCATTGTTTCTCCAAAAACCAATATTACATATACTTGTTATGCAAGTGATGGATGTAGTAACATTGTAAATCAACGTGTTAATATCTTAGTGCATCCTGTTGTTTGGAGTTTCGCCTTCGTAAATCCACCCGTTTGTTATGGTAAAAATGGGTATGTCTATTTAAGCAGTGGAAATGGCAATCCCATGAAGAAAACATGGAATTATCCCGGAAAGATATTTAAGGATACTTTTTATGCACCAAGTGGCAGTTCTTACAAGGTTTTTTTGATTGACAGTATAACTAAGTGTTTTTCAGATACAACGATTTATCTGCCTGGATTTGCAGCTATAAAAGCGCAATTCGCAATACAACAACCAATAAATCCACCTTGTTACACACCCGAAGAAGTTCCCCTAACTATTTTTAATGCAACAACAGGAGCAACGAAAGGAACTTGGTACGTAAACTCAAGTCCATTAGATACTTTTATTTCTGGACTCAATCCCATTTTTTATGCCGATTTCAAGCAAAGTAAATATAACATCAAACTTTCTGTTGAAAATCCTATTGGATGCAAGGATACGGCTGAAATTAAAATATGTTATAAAGACACCGTTATACTTTATATACCAACTGCATTTACACCAAATAACGATGGGTTAAACGATGTTCTCCAATGGACAAGCTTCGGATGCAATGAAATTGGTATAATTATTTACAATAGATGGGGTGAAATTATTCACAAATCAAATGATTTAAATGGAATTTGGGATGGGAAAATAAACGGAAATGATTGCCAGGAAGGAGTTTATGTGGTGTATGTTGAATATAGAGGATTAAGATTCGCCAAAAAAACTTTAACACAATCAATCATGTTGCTGAGAAATATTAATAAATAACCCGAATTTTGAATCATGTATTCTTCTTTTTGGATTTATCAGCAGTGGGCCTCTTTTTTATTTAACAGGATACATAAATTCAAATTAATTCAATCGCTCAGTTACGATAAAGATTCGATTTTCCTATACTTTAATTCAGGGTCTGATAACTTTACTCTTGAGCTAAAATTCATTGGTGGTGAGTTGTTTTTGGTCCAATCCGATAAAATAGCTTCCGATTCTAAAACAAAAGGACAATTTCAGTTTAAGCACATTGATGGTGCAACTGTTACAGATGTTGGAACTAGAATTTTTGATAGATTAATCTATATAGAATTTAACAATGGTTGGAAACTCTGGTTAAAAGGATTTGGAAGATTTGGTAACGTTTTATTGCAAAATCCAAATTCTGAAACTGCCGAAAGCATTTTTAGGCTAAACATTAAGGCAGATTGGGAACAAAATATTAACGATTGGGACAATTATAAATTATCATTTTTAAATAATAGAATCATTGTACCTGATCAAAATATTATTGATTTAACATTTTGGAATACAATGGTTAAATCTGTATCATTTGAACAATTAATTGAATATGGATTTAATTCAAATTTCTTTGAATTGGCTGATTATAAAATGCAGTGCAGGGCAATCTATATGTTTTTAACTCAAGAGATTAAAAATATTCACTTTGTTGTGGTTGAAAAATCGAAGAAACTCAGTGTTGAATATGTTTTTGATTCAAATATGGTGAGAAGTTTAGATGACTGCATTGTAAATATTGAAAACATCACGAGCGAATTCATTCGATGGTATTTTTTTCATACGTTCAAAGAAAATTTTATTGATTCCACCACGAAGAAGATTAAGCAAGACAAATCCTTATTGAATGGATACATCAAAAGATCTTCTGAAATTAAGGAGCGACGTAGCTATCGCGAAATTGGTGATTTGATATTGGCACATGCGCACAGTATTGGTACGGGTGTATCTAATGCCTTGGTGATGGATTACTATACAAATCAAAGAATTAGGGTGAAATTAGATCCTCAGTTATCAGCCCCCGAAAATGCCCAAAAATACTATCGCAAAGCCAAAAATGAGTACATAGAACTTCAGAAACTCGATGAAAGCATTCAGATGGTGGAATCTCGAATACTATTGAACTCTCAAAATCTAGAAAAAGTAAAGCTGGCCTCTCAATTTAAAGATATTAAGGAAATTTCAAAGAAAGGGGGGGCAATTTCTGCTTCGAATACAAAAAATACTCAGTCGGCGTTACCCTATAAACTTTATGATTTTGAGGGATATGAGATCTGGGTAGGTAAAAATGCGCGTTCAAATGATGAATTAATCCGATTGTCAAGCAAAAACGACCTTTGGTTGCATGTGAGAGATTATTCCGGATCACATGTTATTATCAAACAAAAAGGGAGGGACTTCCCTCTTGCAATTATTGAAAAAGCCGCAAATTTGGCTGCATTTCATTCAAAAGCAAAGCATCAAACATTGGTTCAAGTAATTTATACGCCAAGAAAATATGTTTCTAAGCCTAAAAAAGCCCTTCCTGGAGAAGTTAATGTATTGCAAGAGTCGTTTA
The DNA here is from genome assembly GCA_947450405.1 of Flavobacteriales bacterium. Taxonomy (GTDB): domain Bacteria; phylum Bacteroidota; class Bacteroidia; order NS11-12g; family UBA955; genus VMCP01. Next base: position 280 of record CANFVI010000071.1, on the reverse strand, counting down.
TTGATGTTGAACCAAAAGATTTTTAATAAACTTTAGTATCAAATAACTACAAGATATTCAAATTAATATGTAGATTTTATAAAACAAGAAGGAGTCATTTGACCAATATTTATTCAATTATTTTTGCAATTGATGATCTTTTGTCTATATTTGCACCCTCGTTAAGAACAAGGGAGATTAGCTCAGCTGGTTCAGAGCACCTGCCTTACAAGCAGGGGGTCACTGGTTCGAACCCAGTATCTCCCACCCTTTAAAAAGCCTCAAATTTGAGGCTTTTTTT
>CANFVI010000070.1 GCA_947450405.1 Flavobacteriales bacterium | reverse complement strand
GCAAATCATCCAAAAGTGGGTGAAGTGTATTGGCCTGGTTTCGAATCTCATAAAAACCACGAAGTTGCAAAAAAGCAAATGAAAGACTTCGGTGGAATGATTTCTTTCACTTTACAAAGCGATTCTGTTGATAGCGCGCTTACCTTCTTGAAATCTACCAAACTATTCGCTTTGGCAGAAAGTTTGGGAGGTGTTGAAAGTTTGGTAGGACATCCTGCAACCATGACACACGCGAGCATTCCAAAGGCAGAACGCGAGGCAAATGGATTGAAAGATAGTTTGATACGCTTAAGCGTTGGAATTGAACACATCGATGATTTGATTGCCGATTTAGAAACTGCACTTTCACACGTTTAATTTCATTAAAATAAAAATCTTAGGCAACTGAATTTATCTATTTCAGTTGCCTTTTTTATGTCCCTCAAAAGCAAACCCACAAATGAAAATACCTTCCGAAATTCAAGAGCTCTTGTGGGATCAGGTTCGTCAATACAATAACAGAAATTTTGTTGCAGAAGATCCCATTTCTATTCCCCATCGATTTTCGCAAAAACAAGACATAGAAATTTCTGCATTTTTCGCGGCTACGTTGGCTTGGGGACAAAGAATTACTATTATTAACAGCACGAATAAGTTGATGGACATTTTCGAAAATGCACCATTTGATTTCATTACCAATGTTACTGAAAATGAGTTAGATGACATTCCCAAATTCGTCCATCGCACATTCAATTCTGAAGATTTGTTATTTTTTATTCGTTTCCTAAATAATCATTACGCAAATAATAACAGTTTGGAAACGGCATTCTTTCCGTCAAAAACCAATGACGTAAATGCGGTAAAAAACGGGCTTATCCATTTTCACAATTCTTTTTTTGAGGGACAAGATAAGTGCCGAACCAAGAAACACGTTTCTACCCCATCGAAGAACAGCGCCAGCAAGCGATTAAACATGTTTTTAAGGTGGATGGTAAGAGAAAACGACGGTGTTGACTTTGGCATTTGGCAAAATATAAATGCATCACAGTTGATGATTCCTTTGGATGTTCATGTGCACCGTGTTGCCCTCAATTTAGAACTGATTACATCTACCAAAGCAAATTGGCAAACGGTTGAGGAATTGACCGCTGTGTTGCGCCAACTCAACCCCTCCGACCCTACCATTTTCGATTACGCCCTGTTTGGATTTGGCGTTGAAGAGCGGAAGTTTAAGTAGGTTTCAATTTATTGAACGACGTATAATTATTATTCATAGAAAATGAAACAATAGTGCTTGATAGAAGCATTCGATTTTTGTAACTTTGTATAAATAAAAACTATTATGGCAGTTAATTTCACAACAAGCAATTTTCAAGAAGTAGTCTTGAATTCAGATAAACCAGTATTGGTAGATTTTTGGGCAGAATGGTGTGGTCCATGCAAAATGATCGGTCCATTGATCGAAGAATTGAGCACTGAAATGGATGGTCAAGCGGTAATTGGCAAATTAAACGTTGACGAAAACCCAGACATCGCTGCAAACTACGGAATTAGAAGTATTCCTACCTTGTTAATCTTCAAAGGTGGCGAAATGGTTGACAAAATCGTTGGTGCTGTTCCTAAAGCAACCATTGCGCAAAAAATAAACGCACAATTATAATCTTTTAAAAAGCCCCGAAATCGGGGCTTTTTTTTCACCATGTTACTGTCTGAAGTTATTCAATATAAAAACCTGCCCCTCATTGCTCAAAAAGCAATGGAAGGATTTATTACAGGATTGCATAACTCGCCGTTTCATGGATTTTCTGTTGAGTTTTCAGAGCACAGGGCATACAATCCGGGAGAAAGTATTCGCAACCTAGATTGGAAACTGTTAGCAAAAACAGAAAAAAACTACATCAAACAATTCAACGAAGAAACAAATTTAAAATGTCATTTGTGGTTAGATGTTTCCAAGAGCATGCAATACCCTGCTCCTAACCTCGATAAATTAAAATTTGCAATTTTGGCCGCTTCGAGTATTTCATACATTTGCGCCAACCAACGAGATGCCTTTTCAATCTCGTTATTTTCAGAAGCTCAAATTAGTTGGAAATCTGAAATGAAATCTACAATTTCACACTTTCGAAATTGCCTATCTCAACTTTCACCCTATTGGGGAAATGAGATCCCTGCTGTACAAGATGCTACAATAGGCATTTCTGAATTGGCGGCAACTGTAAAACGCAGAAATTTGGTTGTCATTTTTAGTGATTTACTCTGGGATAAAACTCAGCAAAAAGAAGAAGCGCAATTTTGGGAAACAATATCCATTTTGCAATTCCAGAAATGTGAAGTTTTATTGGTTCATGTTGCACATGAAGAAACTGAAATCAATTTGAACCTAGGTTCAATACCTATAAAATTTATAGATTTGGAATCTAATGAGGTCTTGAAATTACAACCTGAAGAAATTCAAGAATTATATGCGAAAAGCCAAAACCAACAACGAAAAGAATTGGAAAACAAAAGCTTACAATTGGGAATTTCATATTTTTACGCGAATGTTACAAAACCCATTCAAGAAGTATTGATGGAGTTTTATGTAAAACGGAGTAAAATTTTTTAAATTTAAAGTGCTTTAAATTTCAAGCGCATTGGATTTAATTCCAAAACATTTCCATTGTCAAAACTCAATGTACCATTTACCCAAACCTTGTCAATGGCATTTTGGAAAGTAGTACCTTCAAGTGGAGACCAACCACATTTATAGGCAATATTCTCTGATGAAACGGTGGTATGTTTTTTCGGATCTATCAATACCAAGTCGGCAAAATATCCCTCACGAATAAAACCCCTGTTGATCATTCTAAAGCAAACCGCAGGGGCGTGACACATTTTTTCAACCATTTTTTCGATTGACAATCTACCTTCTTGCACTTTTTGAAGCATCAACAGCAATGAATGTTGCACCAAAGGCAAACCCGCATGACATTTTAGATAATCCATATCTAATTTCTCAGCTTTGGTATGAGGTGCGTGATCTGTAGCAATAATATCCAATCGATCGTCTAACAATGCAGCCCATAAGGCATCATTGTCTTTTTGCGATTTGATAGATGGATTGCATTTGATTTGGTGTTTCAGAGTTTGATAATCATTATCGGTAAAATGCAAATGATGCACACAAACTTCTGAAGTAATTAATTTTTGTTCAAGAGGGACATTATTTTGAAACAATGACGTTTCAGCGGCAGAGGTTATATGCAAAATATGCAAACGGGTTCCGTATTTTCTTGCCAAGTCAATTGCCAAAGAAGACGACAAATAGCAGGCAATTTCATCGCGAATAATGGGATGTTGGTTGGCTGGAATACCCGAAGGGAAGTCAGCTTTTGCTTGTTCAAGTCTTTCTTTTACACGGGTTTCACATTCGCAATGGGTAGCAATTAGGGCGGGTACATTTTTGAAAATTTGATTCAGTGTACCTCCGTCATCAACAAGCATATCACCTGTGCTGCTTCCCATGAATATTTTAACCCCACAAGTATCTTCAGTGTTTATCTTTTTAAGTTCTTCTATATTTTGATTGGTAGCCCCTAAGAAAAATGAATAATTCACTGCACTATTTTTTGCAGCAATGGCCATTTTTTCTTCGAGTAATTCTATGGTTGTGGTTTGGGGATTCACATTGGGCATTTCCATAAAAGAGGTTACACCACCAATTAAGGCAGCCCTACTTTCTGAATAAATATCGGCTTTATAGGTTAATCCTGGCTCTCTAAAATGCACTTGATCGTCAATTACGCCAGGCATCAATATTTTACCTTCTGCATCAATTTCATTGCATGCAAATGAAACTGTTATGTTAGGTGCAATTTTACTAATAATATTATTTTCAATTAGTATATCAGAATGAAAAGAAACTCCTTCATTTATGACGGTTGCATTTCGAATTATTGTGGCAATTTGACTCATAAGTAATTACTGCAAATTACGGAATTTACTAGATAACTATTGGCATGTGCACAATATTATGATTTAAAAATTACACTATTTTACTTTTAATAAGAAAAGGATATCGTTTAATTTATTTTACGCAAAGTATTGAACTGATTTACTGAATTTTGTGAATTCTTTATAATTTTAATACCTTTTATTCAAAATGAATCAATTTATAACCGATGAAAATGATTTGGCGCATGCAATTATAGGCATAGCAATTGAAATTCATAAAAATCTAGGTCCTGGTTTGGAACAAGAAACTTATTTGGAATGTTTAACGCATGAATTAACTCAACTAAACTATCAAATTCAAAGGGATGTAAAGCGTGATTTGTTTTATAAAAATTTAAAATTAAGTCAAGCTATCCATATAGATTTATTGGTTAATGATATTTTGGTGGTTGAAATAGAAACGGTTGAAACTGTTAACGAATTACAAATCCAAAAGTTGCTAAAAATTCTTAAAAATGGAAATCACAAATTAGGTTTGATTATTAATTTTAACAGTACCCTTTTGAAGAATGGAATTAGAAGAGTTTCCAATACCATTTAAATAGAAAATTAATTTCTACCGCATTAAGGTGAAATCACCAACCTGTGTGCGCAAATAATTGTCGCAACCTATCCAAGTGATCTTATATACATAAACACCTTCTGCAGCAATTACTCCATTGATTTTACCGTCCCAGTTAACATCTGGACTAGAATAATCTGCAAGTTTTTCACCCCAACGGTTATATAATTTCAGGTTGTATAAACTTCCTTTAACCTTATATTGATTGTTTGGATATAAATCATTTAATCCGTCTTCATTAGGGGTGAATGCATTGGGCATAAAAATCAACGAAGTAAAGAGATCTTTTCGTTTATTTATAAAAACTGAATCACGGCTTTTGCATCCCTCCCAATCTTTCACTTCAACCCAATACAAACCTGAATCTCTGGCCACTATCATTTGATCTTTAACTCCGTTATACCAAAAATATGATTGCATACCCGGCCCGGCATCTAAAATTGGCTTTTCGCTCAAACATAAAATTGTATCCGGCCCAAGATTTAACTTAGGATTGGGAAAAAGATTCACATTAATAGAATCCGATTCTGGGCAATTATGTGAATTCAACCATTTAGCTGAGATTACGCCTGGTTTAGTCAAACGAAACTGCGCACCGGTTACCTCATTGTTCCAAACCACATTTGAAATATTTGGAAAATTCAATGTAAGAATTGTGTCAATTGTATTACAATAACGCAAATCTCTGCCCATGTAATATTCTCTTTTATAGTTGGTTAAAACAAATGTATCCGTTTTAGCACAAAGTCCAATTTTTACTCTCACAAAATAGGTTTGAGGGACATTCGTAATCATTGTATTCCCGGTTGCACCGTTACTCCAATTGATTATGGCAGCGGGATTCGTATTTTTGGAATCAAACGTAGTTTGAAACAAGGGACAAACGATTGTATCGTTGATTGAAACTTTTACTGGAGAAAATTTAGATACATCTACAGTATCTTTTGATTTACAACCATTTTCAGTGATACCAAGAACCATATACTTCCCTGGTTTTAAGGCAATTATATTCTGAGTGGTTTCGTTGGTATTCCACAAATAGGTAGATTTAGCGGTGAGTACTGAAGTTAGCGGATGGCTAATTGGATCGTCATTGCAAAATACGGTATCGCCAAAGGCTTTAATCACATTTCTATCGTAGGTAATATTGATGGTATCATACCATGTACAACTTTTAACAGTTACACCCAGCCAATATTTTCCATCTTTGTTTACCAAAATAGAATCTTTTTGACTTCCCGTACTCCATGAATAAAAATCAGCAACCACATTTGATTTCAACTTATAAACGTCACCAGGACAAAGAATTGTATCAGCGGGCAATTTTGGCTTGACTGGTTCAACAACAGTTACATCGGCACTGAAACTATCTACACATTTATTTTTATAAGCATACAATCTTACTTTATAAACTCCAGCTTTGGGATAAGTGAATTGTGGCTTGGCTAGGTTGGAAGTGTCTTTGGTTGAATCTTTGACACCAAAATCCCAGTGATATCTAGTTGCACCATTGCTTTGGTTTACAAATTGATATTTAAATCCACAAATAACTTTGGGAACAAAATAAGAGGCAACCACATCAATCACACACGATTGAACATTAAACTGATAATCGCGTATGGTTTGAGTAACTAACTTTCCTTTTCTGTATTCTTTAACAACAATTCCAACAACAAATTGACCCACTTTTGTTGGTACCAATGTTAAATAACCCGTTACTGGATCAATTGTCATTTTAGGATTGCCATCTATGGGATTCAAGGCTGAATAGCCCGTATTCCATGAAATCTGAGTAAATAAAGGTTCTTGAAGAAATCCATTGGTATTGGTATTGTCTGGTCTAGGATTATTTTGATCAGCACCTAAATAAGGTGTGATTAATTCATAAACAAGACTGTCGCCATCCGCATCTTTAGCAGAATGGTCAAATTTCAGGGGTGTATTTGTACATAAAAAATTTGGTGGCAATTCATTAAATACCGCTGATGAATTTTCTTTACCCCAAACCCGCGCATCGGGAATATAGGCCCAATAGTTAGCCCCTGTGGCACCAGGATTCACAATATTTGATATTGTGCCGTTTCTACAGCAACGTTGAAATGAAATATAATAACCGCCAGTTATCGGTGGCAGGGTTACAGTAGTTTCATAAGTATAATGATCTACGCAGGCATTAGGAGAAACAGCAATGCAATTGTAATTGGTTTTATTTACCCTAACTGGACCTTTTCTACTTACAGAAATTGGATATCCATTTAAAATTCTATTTGTACTGCCATTGAATATTCCAATGATTGCTTGGGCATCAGAACTAATAGCCCCTGCATTTCCATTTAAACAATCAATATAAAGATCTAATCTAATTTTATAAACGTTGGTTCCTGTTTTCTGATAAGTCAATTCACCCCCAACAATGTGCGTAGCTTTAACACTTCCAATGTTGACGGAAAATATGAATAAGAAAAGATATTTAAATAACTTTTGCAACTAGTGGACTTATTTATCCAAAACTACAATAAAAATGAGAAATTGTTTTAATTGTATGTCAGTATTTTGCAATAACATTGCAAACACGGCTAATTTCTTCCTCTGTCATTTCAGGAAACAATGGCAAAGAAATACAATGACTTGCCAAATATTCTGAATGAGGGAAATCGCCAAGTTTGTAATTTAACGATTCATAAGCCTTTTGCAAGTGACAAGGAATTGGATAATGAAAGGCATAGCCTACTCCATTTTCATCCAAATATTTTAAAAACTCTTCTTTATTTTCGGTGGTTACCACACACAAATGATGCACTGCAATTGCATTTGGCTCTGCTGCTTGAAAAACCAATTTTTTCGAAGCTACTTCCTTGTATCGATTTACAATTTCACGGCGTTTGTTGTTCCAACCGTCAATATAATTCAATTTCAAGTTCAAAACAGCGCCTTGAATTCCTTCCATTCTCATGTTGTAGCCAATAATTTCATGGTGATAACGTACGTTACAGCCATGATTTTTTAGCATTTGAATGTGATTGTGGTATTCTTCGTTGTTTGTGAAAACAGCACCTGCTTCACCAAATGACCCTAAATTTTTACCTGGGTAAAAACTAGTAAAACTCATCGCGCCAAATTGACCAACAACTTTTCCATTGTAGGTAGCTCCAATTGCTTGGGCATTATCTTCTAGAAAAGCAATGTTTTTACGTTCACACAATTCAACCAATCCAGCAATATTGCAAGGTTGACCATAAAGATGTACGCCCATAATTGCTTTGGTATTTGCAGTAATTGCTTTTTCAGCGGCAGCTACATCAATGTTCCAAGTATGAGGATCAACATCTACGAAAATCGGAGTTGCACCTACATAACTCACACCCCATGCCGATGCAATAAAAGTATTGGCAGGAACAATTACTTCGTCGCCAGGACCGATATTTAATGCCATCAAACCCAAATGAATTGCGTTTGTGCCATTGTTCACAGCGGCTGCAAATTTGGTTTGGTTATATTTTGCTAGGTTTTCTTCAAATTCTTGAACAAAAGAACCACCACTAAAGGCAGTGTTTTCAAGTACTTTCTCTATCAAAGGCAAAGCTTCGCCTTTCAACTGATTATATTGACG
>CANFVI010000069.1 GCA_947450405.1 Flavobacteriales bacterium | reverse complement strand
TCTACTGCCACCAGTATAAATTTTAAACAAACATATTGAACCATTCGGAACCAAATGCATTTCCGTTCACCAAATCCTAAGAAAAGTGTTTTTTGAGCGCATATAAGTGCACACCTGAAAGGGTAAGAATTACCATAAATACAGATTTACGGCGCTTCTCCATAAATTTTTCCACTACTAAACTGATTGACATTTAATGGCTAGCCGTTTTAGTATATTTGAATAGAGAAAACAGTATTTTTGGTTTTAAGCAAAACACAAATTATATTTATATGGCTTGAAGCCAAAACCAAATAGAAAAAGGGTATATTACATTGGTAAGCATAAAGAATTTGCCACAAATTGTATTATGACAATCATTAAAAAAATGACAAAAAAAGAACTCAACATACAAACGATAACCTTAAAATGGACAGAAACACAGGCTGAATTTGTTTTTCTACCGAGACAACTGATTGAAAAGAAAGAAATAGCCAACCCTTCGCAAAACCAAGAGGGCCGTATTTTGCCAAAGCACCATAAACAATAACGATTTAATGAAAAAACTTAGAGTTATAGATTTCTTTTGTGGTGCAGGTGGATTTTCTGAGGGATTTAGACAAATGGGGTATGAAATCATTTATGGTTTTGACCACTGGAAACCCGCAGTAGATACCTTTAACCATAATTACAATTTGAATTGTGAAATAAAAAACATCTTAGACTTTAAAAAGTCAATAGCTGAAATTGAAAATTTACCTAATACTGAAATAATAATAGGAAGCCCACCTTGTGTTAGTTTTTCAAGCTCAAATAAAGCAGGTAATGCAGATAAATCATTGGGGGTTGAATTAACTGAGACTTTTTTAAGAATTATTGCTGTTAAAAAACACCAACCTAATTCGATACTCAAAGCTTGGTTTATGGAAAATGTCGTTAACTCAAAAAGATATTTACAAACAGCATATACTTTCAAGGATTTAGGATTAACTGAATGGGCAAATAAAAATAGAATTAGTCCTTTAAAAATTGCAATTGACCTATATGAAAACTCGGCTATAATTAATTCTGCTGACTATGGCTCTTTTCAAGCTAGAAAAAGAGTTATTTCAGGTGAAATAATAAAAAAGGGTAAACTTATTTTACCTAAAGAATCCCATTCAGAAGTTGGACTTGATGGCAAAAAGAAATATATGACAATCGGAAAGATGAAGCAAAATTTCCCTCATCCATTCACGAAACTTTCAAATAAGATTATTAAAGACCCACAATATCAAATTAAGATTTCACAAAGTCAATTGACTGATCATTTTTACGATACGGGAATTTATAAAGTGGAATGGAAATTTTCAAAATATTGGAAAATAAACCATCCGTTTATGGGAAAAATGTCATTCCCTGAAAATGAAAACAAACCTAGTCGAACGATTACAGCAACAAAAATTGCAAATTCTAGAGAGTCTATAATTTATAAAACTGAAATTAACAGATTGGATGATGGTGAATACCGTCTGCCAACAGTAAGAGAAGCAGCAATAATAATGGGGTTCCCTATTTCGTATCAGTTTATAGGTGCAGAAAATAATAAATGGCGTTTAGTAGGTAATGCCGTATGTTGTTCAGTAAGTAGAGCATTTGCTAAAGTTGTACTTGATGAACATTGTATCTCAATACCAAGCTCACTTGTATTAATAATAAAACCAAAAATTGATGACATAGTAAACCTTAATACTTACAAGATAAAATCTCTTAACAAGCCTCCAATAAAAAATCAAGGTTCAAGATTTAGAAGACACGCTATCAAAGATGGTAACTTAACAGTTACCTTATCTAACTATGATATTGAGAATAACCCAAAATCAGCCGAAGGTAAATGGTTCACCTCAATTCAATATGGAACAGGCAAAGGATTTCCAATTCAGAAAATTAATGATAAATATTACAAAAACCTTGAGGTAATAATAAGTGAATACAAAGGCGGCAAGGAGTTTTTGAAATATATTAATAATGGATTTTCGGAAAAAATTGGGAATGCGATTGAACTTCAAAAACTTTACGAAATCCAAAAGTCAAATACTAAATATACAGAACCAACTGAATTAGTTGATTTAATTCAAGAAATAATTGATGAACTAAAAATTGAAAATGTGGAAATTGAACAAAAGAAATTGATAGTTTTCAAACACAAGGAAAAAGTTCCAGTAAAGCAATTCTTTGCATTGTATGCAATAAATAAAATATCAACTATCGCAAACGGGAAATAATTATGTCAGTAAGATTTCATCCAAATAATCCAATAGATGCTTTAGAAACCATAATCGTTAAAGAAGATGGTTCACCACTGCACGGTGAAATCGACATTTACAGACAACTCTGGACGGATTTAAATAAAAGTAGTCTAGAATGGGATGTTTGGCATGATCTAAAATTACCAGAACATTCAGATAATTTTAACTACTACAAAAAAACAAGCTCTCAAATAGATTTCTTAATTCTGTGTAAATATGGACTACTAGTCCTAGAAGTAAAAGGAGGCTCAATTTCAACAAAGGACAACACTTTTTTTTACGGAAAGAATTTTGAAACACCAATAAAACAAAATCCCTTTAAACAAGCTGAGGGATATAAATACACTTTAAAAGACAATATTCTAAATAATCTTAAAGGATGTTTTTTTTGTGAGGCAACAGCCTTCCCTCACGTAGATTACCCTTTTGATTCAAAGTTGATAGATAAGAATTTACTATGGACTTCATTCCTTGCAAAGGAATACGATGGCTCAATCAAGAAGTTCATATTAAATGTGTTTGAATATTCTAAAAATAAACACAAGAAACACTTTAGAATTTATGAAGACATTACACCTAAGGAGTATGTTTCTATCAAAAAGATACTTAGTCCTATTATTGGCGATAGAAATCAAATAAACACAATTAACACACTTGAGTGGCTTGGTATACAAAATATTGAAATTCTAGAAGGTTTGTATAAGAACCCTAGAATTATGATTGAAGGTCCACCAGGTTGCGGAAAAACCACTATTGCAAAGGCATTCATTGATAAACAACATAATAAGAATGGAATTTATTTGTGTTGGAACAACCTTTTGATGCACTACACCAAATCTTTGTTAACCGAAAGGCAACTTTCAAGTAATATAGAGGTGACAACCTATTTTAGATTCTTTCAAAAGCATAATCCTTCAATTGACTATAAAAAATTAAGCTTAATAAGTGCGGATGAATTTTATGATATGGTTAAAGATACCATTCAAAAACTTGAAAAAAATGATAACTTAAAGCCGTATGATTTTATAGTAATTGATGAAGCACAAGATTTACTTGATAGAGGTTTGGATTTATTTATTAATAAATTTACTGGGTTTAACGGACAAGGTTTATTGAATGGCAACTCGTTAGTATTATTTGATATTGATCAAAGCTATTCATCGAGCGAGAGGAATGTTTCTGAAATTGCAGACTTGTTGACTGAATATTATTCTCATTTTAAAATTAATGAAGTTAAAAGGAGCTCACAAAACCCAGATATTCGCAAGCTTTCATCTGAAATTCTAGAACACCCCGAAATCTTGAAAGATGAAAAATTTGCAGAATGGTTTCAGAATATAGAAATCAAACGACATAAAAGTTTACAAGATGTTAAGTCCCATATAGTAAAAAGTGTTTTAACTCCCATTAGGGACGCTAATTCATCATTAAAAGGACAGGATTGCATTATTCTAATTGAATCAACTTTTCTAAGAGGAGACTACAAAGGAAAAGAGGATTTACGAGAGTTATTAATTATAAAAGATGTTGAAGAATTAACTGAAAATAATGTTGGAGACACAGCAAACAAGTTAAGATATTCTTCCATATTAAAATTCAAAGGTCTTGAAAAGAAGAATGTTTTTTTAGTAATTTCCAATCCTAGCGAACTAAATAAATACGAAGTTTTTATAGGAATAACAAGAACAATTTTAAACCTTGAAATAAATATATTGAACTAATGGACATAATAAATCAACATATTTCAAAATATTTAAATTCATTTATTGCTGATTATCCTAATCAATTTGAAATAAACTTAAACGAAATCCAAAAGGATTTAACATATGAAATAAGAAAAACAATAAAATATATAGACGATATAATCAATAAAAATTTTCAACAAACCGAAAATAACTTATTAACCTTACATATTAACATTAATTATGACGTTTCAGATGATTATAAATTAATAATTGCAGAATTCTTGTTAATCAAATTGCACCATGAAAATTTATTAAAAAGTAAATTTAAAGGTGAAACAAATTTAAACAGCCTAATTAAGAAATTAGAACTAAATAAAAGTAAACTTGAATTTAATTGCCCTATAGGTGCAAAAATTATAAAAAATAAAGGACCAAATAAAATATTAAAAAAATGGATTCAAGACAAAAAAGATAACAATACAAGAATTGAATTTTACACCAAATTAAACAATGAAAATTTAATTAAATTTAAATCCATTTTTAATACGCAAATAGATTTAAATAAAAACCTTAGCAACGCATTTGAATTAAGACCATTTGGCACTAATTTAGAAAGCGAATTTCCCAGTTTTAATTTACTTAACCCAAAATACACCTTAAATGAAATAGATAAAAAATTTGAAGAAATTATTGACAATATAGAGCAAATTGTACTATTCGATTGCGAACGAAAAAGCATAATGTCTAATTTTTCATTAGAGGAAATAAATAAATGGAACTCCGATTATGACACTAGTTTCAAGAAATATTTGATTATCACTTTTGGCAAGGAATATCAATCAATAAATAATATTAGAAATAAAATTGAATTAATTACGGGAAGATTTAAAATCCCAATAAATTCTTCCTACACGATAAATAAATCAGAAATAGATTTACTTCTTAAAAGAAAAGAAAAATCCCCAATATCAATTGATTTTGTTGGATTCGAATCATCAAGTTTCTGGGACACATTCGTTTTAGAAACAAGCATTAGAGAATTATATGAATTGAGGTCGATAAAGTTGATGAATATCTATTCAATTTGCTATACTGATGAAATAAAGGGCTATATCATTGATAATCTTTTCTCAAAAAAAGAATCATCAGAATTAATTTCTTCAAGTACTAAAATGGCAATTCTTGAATTAAGAGATGAAGATTCCGAAACGTTAAAAGAAGCACTTTCGAACACTTTAGACATAATAATAAATTCTGAAATTAAATCAAAAATCCTTGCAAGCTTAGTAATTGCACCAACAATTATTTACGATGAGGCAATAATTAGAAATGGAAAGTTGATTTCAAAAATAACAGATTGTCTTGGCTTAACGAGATTAATAAAATTGATAACTTGGTCAGATATATTAAATTTTAGTTCAAATTGTTTTCTTATCCTCTCGTATCGTGATCAGGGTAAGTTTCCCAATTATTATTACCCTAATTTACTTGAAATCGAACTCCAAACTGAGAATAATGCTAAGGCAATATTTCCTCATTTCCTGTTTGGCCATCATTGTAAATGGGCAAAATACTACCTTTTAAAGGAATATTATAAATACTTAAATCATCCAATCAGAGAAAAGCATTTTGAATGGAATGAACTTAAAAAATTAATTCAAACACAAAAACCCGAAACAAAACTCATAATTGATTGGAACTTGGAAAATGAATACTCCAGCTCAGAAAACAGAGAAACATTTAAGGTTAAATTGCAAAATCAAAGAGTAAAAACCTATCATAGTTCAGACTTATTGATTTTTAGTGAAATTAAAACAGCAAGTCCGAAAATTGAACGAGTAAAATGGTTTTTTGAAAATAAAGACATTGATGGGACCAAATATAAAATTCAAAGACTTGATGAATTATTGGATGAGTTTAACCCAGCAGAAAGATTAATTGATACCACACAACAAGAACTAGAGTTAGAAATTATTAGAAAACAGCTTGGACTTGGCAATGAAACAGCTGGTAGAATTTGGAAAGTATTATTAAGAAATAAATCGGAACTTCTAGGAATTGAATCATTATACGAAGAGTTAAAGTTAATATTTGAAAAAAATAAAATCCCATTAGTTTCTATAAATCATTTTCGTAATTCTTGGATAAATTTAGAAAGTGACTCTTTAATGCCCAGAGGTAACAAAGTCTTCAAATTTTTGTGCAATTATCTTGAGCTAAATAATAATTACAGATTAATACTCTATAGATTGAAGAATGCTTCAATTAGTGGAAAGATAGAAGCAACCAAAAAGTATAGTAATCTCCTCAAGGATTTATTCGCAGACGGGTGTTTTAATAGCAATCCATCAATAGAAACAATATTGAATTCTAGGATCGCGTATTATAGAAATAATCATTCTTTGGATGAGTTAGGGATTGACAATGTTAATCCATTAAACGGTCTTACTACCCTTATAGAACTAATTCAACCAGAGCTAAAACTAATAGAACTTGAAACCATTGAAAAACTAAGCAATGAATAAAATTATAGATAAAAGAAATTCATTAGAGCGTTTTATTCGAGAACAGACCTTGGGTCCAGGAATAAACGGATATCGATATGTAGATATCGAGAATGAAACTCTTGTTAACCAAAAACTTATTGGTGAAGCACCAATAAACTATTCATTCGAAATTTTGGATATTGTACCTGCTGCAATATACAGTACTGGAATTTTGTTTCCTGAAGACAAAAGTGGTACTTGTAAAGAAGGAAATACCTTAGATAATAATGAGCAAACAGATAAAAAAGATGAAACTGACGAACAAGACTCTCAAAATAATAGTTCAGACGATATAGAGGCAACCGAAGGTGTAGAATTAAATCAAATGTTTCCAAGAACAATGGGCTTGACTTGTTGCCTTGATAGCAGATTCTTAGATAAGGGTATAATAGAATTCAAGATTCGTTTTCGATATTATCAAAAGCTTAAACAAGACAAAGAAGGTAAATTCAACAATAAATATGGGCTTTTATGTGAAGTTAATCACGAAGAAATTAAGAAAATCATTACTAAATATGAACTTAATTCTTTTAGAATAAAGTCCATTAATGAAAATCATTTTCTCTTATTATCAAAATTATCATCAGAAGAAATTACCAATATAAAAACAAGAATAAGAGAAATACAAAAGCAAATTGCAGAAATTCTTTTTGATGAAGCAAATACAATATCTATAATTCCACAACTAACAAAAGCATCTTGTTATTTAAGTAATTTGAAGTCGTCAATCTACTACGAATTAAAGAATACGATTATAAATGATGATGTTAGAGGGAAAATATATGTAGTAACTCAAAAAATAGAACTTGTAGAAAACATCACAGACCATTTCAGGAACTTGTTAGATATTAATTCAGGAGGTTATGGTTTATGGCAGTCCAAACCTATTGAAAGAATTATAAAACTAGAAAACTTGCATTTTCCAGAGCAACTAAGAAAAATATCCTATTTGTACAATAAACCAAATGGCGATGTTAATATTTCAGCAATTCAAGAAGATGGAAAAATAACTAATGGATTAAAAGATATTTTCCGATTTGATTTAGATGATAAAAAAGAAGATTATGCTTCTCTTTCCGCAAACATTCAGCTGAGCAGAGATTCAAGAAAAGAGAGTAACCAAGTATTTCTTAAAATTCAATTGATTAATACAAGTTTTGCATTTGATGAAGCAAAACAAAATGACAATAGATATTACTCTACATTTAACGAATTAGTTAATCAGAAATCATTCTTTGGTGTTAATCTTTTCATTGAAAATAGATATTTGGTGCCCTACAGCAATAACGAATACAAGTCTGAAAAAGATGATATTTATTCTGAAGACACAACAACGTCATTTATTTATGATCAATTCAAAGACTATGCTATTGGCCATGGTTGTTCTGTAAAGTGGAATCACACCAATGAAACAAAAATTGTTGAAACCGAATATATTCCTTTTTGTGAAACCCCAGATATTGACCCAATTCCAAGAGATAAAAGTAAGGATGCCGTATCCAATGAAAAAGAAGGCTTTGTTTCTCCATTGTTTTTAGAAAATAATAAATCTCAGGAATTTAAATGGCTATCAGTTTTTTCAGACGCATCGAATGACGATATTATAATCGGACTAAACGAATTTGTCGATTCCTACGGTATATGGATTGAACTTAAAAGGAAAGACGAAAAATATCAGGATAACTATTCAGGGATTGCGAAACAAGAGCTTGATAAGTGCGAAGATGACTATCTAAGAATGAAAAAGAATATTGCTGATTTTCTTTCAGGAAAAAGCAATAAAAAAAATCTAGATTCTT
>CANFVI010000068.1 GCA_947450405.1 Flavobacteriales bacterium | reverse complement strand
CCTAGGCCGGCTCCCCGTCATAATGGAGGTGCTAGTTGTTGGTTCTTCGATGATGACAATGATGGCGATTATGAAATGTATATTGCCAATGTTGGTTTTAAGAAAATTACCAAATTGAAGAACGGTAAGATTGAAAACAAGAAATACTACGATACAATGGTGGCTTGGGATACAATGTTTCCAGTTAAAGGAAAAGCATTTCAATCGTTTTCATTTCCTGCTGGTTACATGCTTGATGTAAATGCAGATAGTTTAACTGATTTGGTTTTAGCACCCAACGGTGTAGAAGATGTAAAAGAAACAAACCAAGTGTTTTATTACAAAAATACGGGTACAAAAAAAGGAGCCAATTTCGAATTACAAAAAGAAAACTTTTTGGTAGATAAGTCATTAGATTTTGGAGCGAGATCGGCGCCTGAATTTATAGATTATGATGCCGATGGCGATTTAGATTTAATTGTTGGAAGTAATGGTGATTTTGAGTTGTCGGGTGGTTTGAGAGATGAAATTTCATACTATGAAAACACTGGTACGATCAGAAAGCCAGTTTATACATTAAAAAACACCAAGTTTTTATTGGGGGATTCTGCATTTCAACACATTGTCCCAGTTTGTGGTGACATAGACAATGACGGAGATATTGATATTTTAATAGGTACTGGTTCTGGTAAAATTATTTGGTATGAGAATACAGCGGGTAAAAACAAACATTGTGTATTTAAGATAAAAACAAATAGTTTATTGAATTTCCAAAACTATCCTAATGAAAACGCATTTGCCCCTGAAATTTACGACTACAACAAAGACAATATCAACGATTTGATTATTGGAATGTATAATGGACGGGTTGCTGTTTTTAAAGGACTTGGAGGTGCTTTTCCGCAGTTCGAATTGATTAGCAAAAATGCTTGGGGAATGACAGCTAATTTGTGGCGCGAAGATATCTCTCCTGTTGGTTTTGACAGCTATGGATATGCTGTCCCTAAAATTGCTGACCTAGATAATGATGGGGTTGATGAACTTGTTTTAGGAACTTACTTCGGAACACCAAGATTATATCATTTCAACAACCATGATATTACGGATAGTTTAATTGCTGATGAAACATTCCTATATCAAGTGGTGGGTAAAGACACTATTTCTCCTTACTTTGGTCAAAATATTATACCTGCAATTGCTGATATAAATGGCGACAGTATTCCAGAAATGTTCTTTGGTTTAAAACGTGGGGGACTTGAGTTTGCCGAGAATGAAAAAGCAGGAGATTTTGGCAGCGTTAACAAGTTTGTAAAAGACTTGAAATTAAGTATTTATCCTAATCCCTCAAACAATCAATTTATAATAAAATTGCCTTCAAACAATTTCAATTGGAAGGTAACGTGTTATAATATTGAAGGAAAACTCATTCAAGAATCTTATATGAATAGGAACGAAAAACAAATTCAAATTCAACAACAATGGCCGAATGGAATTTACCTCGTTAAAATGACCAACGAATTGGGGGAGGTGCTTACAAGTAAATTATTGGTTAACAGAAACTAATTGATTCTGTCCAATTACGAATTTTTCGTTACAGAAATAATATTCATCCTCTCTATTTGAAGCAACGATAAAGCATTTCTTGCTTTGATATTCCTTTATCAACGTTTGGTAAAGTTCAATTCCTTTGGTATCTAAATTTGTTAAAGGCTCGTCTAATATGGATATTGGTTCATTGCCTAAAATCGATAAACAGAGCTTTATTCGCTGTTTCATACCACTAGAATAGTGCATGAGGGGTTTGTTTTTAATTTTTGAGGGAAATTCGCATAACTCAATAATATTTTTGACAGTTGCACCTGGGTAAAATGGTTTTAAACTTGAATGAAAATGAAACCACTCTTCAATTGTGAATTCCTCAGGTAATTCTAAAGCAGGCGACGCCAAACTGTAAAAATCTTGTCGTTCGTGTTCTTCAATAATACGACCGTCAGATTTCCAGATGAGAGTTCCTTCGGTAGGAGATACTTGTCCTGCCAACATTAACGTAAAAGTTGACTTTCCAGCACCATTAGGACCTAAAATAGCATAGGAACAATTCGGTTTAATAGGAATTGTTAAATCGATCCCTCGGTATAACCAAGTTCTATGGTAGTTCTTACCGCAATTGGATAGAACAATATCAATCATTCTATTATTTAGTTCCGTAACCTTTCATTACACCACGATCAGATTCATTGATAAACGACATAATTTCGTCTCTTTCCGGTGTTGGAGCAAATTCAGTTTCAATAATTTTGGTAGCTTTGGCTGTATTTGAATACTTCACAAAAAGTGTTCTGTAAATATCTTGAATTTCAGATATTTTTTCATTTGAAAAACCTCTTCTTCTTAATCCAATACTATTAACTCCTTCATAACTAAGTGGTTCTCTTGCTGCTTTTGTGTATGGAGGGACGTCTTTTCTTACGAGTGAACCACCGCTAATCATAGCATGTTTGCCAATTTTAACAAATTGATGAACCAATGCGGCCCCACCGAGAATTGTCCAATCACCTACAGTAACATGACCTGCAACTTGCACACTATTCGCCAAAATGCAATTATCACCAATAACACAATCGTGAGCCAAATGGACATAAGCCATAAGTAGGCAATTTTGGCCTACTTTGGTATATCCAAGTGCTTTGGTTCCCTTATTAATGGTAACATATTCTCGAATGGTTGTATTGTCACCGATGATGGTAAGTGTTTCTTCTCCATCAAACTTTAAATCCTGTGGAATTGCTCCTATAGAAGCACCAGGAAAAATCCTACAATTTTTACCAATTCTAGCTCCTTTGAAAATTACAGCTCCAGACATCACATGGGTTCCGTCTTCAATTACTACGTCAGCATGTATGGTTACAAATGGATCTATAACTACGTTGTCGGCAATTTTTGCCGTTGGATGAACATATGCTAAAGGTTGAATCATCTTAATTATTTATTTTTACAATTTGAGCCATCATTTCAGACTCACAAACCAATTTATCGCCAACCCAAGCGCGGCCTTTCATTACACAAATACCTCTGCGAATGGGTTCTGTTAATTCTAATTTCATTACCAACGTATCACCAGGAACCACTTTGTCTTTGAATTTTGCGTTGTCAATTTTCAAGAAATAAGTTCCATAGTTTTCAGGATCTTCCACGGTTCCCAAAACCAAAATACCACCGGCTTGTGCCATTGCTTCTAATTGCAATACTCCTGGCATAATTGGATCTCCCGGAAAATGACCATTGAAAAATGGTTGGTCATAAGTAATGTTTTTCACGCCAACAATGGATGTTTTATCCATTGCTATAATTTTGTCAACCAATAAGAAAGGATGGGCGTGGGGTAATATTTTTATAATATCTTTTGTAGCAAACACAGGTTTTTCATTTTGATCGTAATAAGGTCTACCATCTAATTTTCTGCGATGTTCTTTTTTGATTGCCTGTTTGATTTTTTTTGCAAATGCAACATTGCTTGCATGACCAGGGCGTGCAGCCATAATTTGACCTTTAATAGGCATTCCAGCCAATGCCAAATCACCAACCATATCTAGCAATTTATGTCGGGCTGGTTCATTTTGGAATCGAAGATCTAAATTGTTTAAGATCCCTTCTTTCTTCACTTCAACTGAATCCTTTTTAAATATCACTGCCAAACGGTCAAGTTCATCTTGATTTACAGCACGATCAACAACAACAATTGCGTTGTTTAAATCGCCACCTTTAATGAGGTTATTTGCCAACAAATATTCTAATTCATGTAAAAAGCAAAAAGTTCTACACGAGGCTATTTCCTTGTGGAAATCACTTAAATGTGTCAATGACGCATGTTGTGTGCCCAATACTGGTGAATTATAGTCAACCATCACAGTTAAACGATATTCGTTTACAGGCATGGCAATAATTTCAACTTGATTTTCTGGGTCAGTAAAATGAATATTGTAAGGAATTTCAAAATATTCTCTTTCAGACTCAAGTTCTTTTAGGCCAGTTTTCTTAATTCCTTCAACGAAAACAATTGAACTACCATCCATAATTGGCATTTCAGGACCGTCAACGCAGATCAACGCATTGTCACATTCCATTCCAACCAATGCAGCCAATACATGCTCCACTGTTGAAACACTCGCACCTTTTTTCTCTAAAGTAGTTCCACGACTAGTGTCTGTAACTAAGTCACAATCTGCTTCAATAATAGGTTCATCGGGTAAATCGGTTCTTTGGAATTTGTAACCGTGATTATCAGGAGCAGGTTTTAATGTAACTGTTACACTTGCGCCAGTATGAAGCCCTACACCTGTAAAGCTGATTTCATTGTTTAATGTTGTTTGTTTAGGATTTAAATTGTTCATTTCCCTTTTAATAATGCTATTTCTCTTTTAAGTTCTGAAACTTCTCTAATAATGTCGGAAACTTTACGGCTTCCAATTACACCGCGAAGATAAGTATTTACATCGGTTGCAGGCGTACCGCTTAATTTCTGACCTGGTTCTTTAATTGATTGTGTAACTCCACCTTGGGCGCCAACTGAAGTATTTTCTGCAATGGTAATATGACCAACTACACCAACTTGCCCTCCCATAACACTGTTATTTCCAACTTTAGTACTGCCTGCAATTCCAGTTTGGGATGCAATAACAATATCTGTTCCTAGTTCTACATTGTGCGCAATTTGAACCAAATTATCCAATTTAGTACCTCTTCTAATGATTGTTGAACCCATTGTAGCTCTATCGATAGCGCAATTGGCACCAATTTCAACATCATCTTCCAAAGTAACAATTCCAACTTGAGGGATTTTTACATATCTACCTCCAATTGGGGCAAATCCAAATCCGTCGCTACCAATTACAGTTCCTGAATGTATGATGCAATTCTTGCCCATAATCGTTCCTGAGTAAATGGAAACATTTGCATAGATTTTTGAATTATTGCCTATGTTAGAATTTTTACCAACATAAGTACCAGATTCAATTTGACAATTGTTTCCAATTGATACATTTTCTTCAATGGTCACATGATGTCCTATGTAAACATCTTGCCCAATATTGGCAGTTGGGTGTATAAATGAAGTTGGTTCAATTCCAACTTTCTTTTCGTTTGGATCGAAATATTTTGCGAGAATGGTACAAAATGCAAAATATGGATTGGCATGTTTGATTAATTTGGCACTACAATCTTGGGTTGGAATAAAATCTGCCGGCACAAAAACCACAGAACATTCTGAACTATATAAAGCTTTTTCGTATTTGGCATTGGCAAAAAATCCCAAAGAACCTTCTCTTCCTTCTTCTAATTTACTCACTGAGTTAATTACAATATCTTCAGAGTATTGGAATATTCCACCGGTTTCTAAAGCAATTTGTGAGGCTTTTAATTCCATCATTGAGGTGCAAAATAATACAAAATGCCCATTTTCTATAATTTTTACCCCCTAAATTTTCAAGATTCATATGTTGAATCAAAAATTCTATCTATTTTAGCCCCAAATTAACTAGAAAATATGGAATCAATAAAAACTCAAAATCAACAAACGGGCCATCCAAAGGGATTATATGTGCTGTTTGTGACGGAAATGTGGGAGCGATTTAGCTATTATGGCATGCGCGCCTTGTTTATTTTATTCATGACAAAAGCATTGCTTTTCGATAAAGCACATGCTTCTGACATTTACGGTAGTTACACTGGTTTGGTTTATTTAACTCCGCTATTAGGTGGTTATATGGCCGACAGGTATTGGGGTAATAGAAAATCTATCATCATTGGAGGTGTTTTAATGGCCTTTGGTCAATTGTTAATGTTCTTGGCTGGTACTTATTATCAAGATGTTACTTTGGCAACAACTTTGATGTTTGCGGGTTTAACTTTCTTAATTATTGGTAATGGTTTCTTTAAACCAAACATTAGCACAATGGTGGGTCAATTATATCCTGCTGGAGATAAAAGAGTAGATTCTGCATTTACAATTTTCTATATGGGTATTAACTTAGGTGCATTTATTGCTCCTTTGTTGTGTGGATATTTAGGTGATACAGGAAATCCTGGTGACTTCCGTTGGGGTTTCATGGCAGCTTGCGTAGGTATGATCATGAGTTTGATTTTATTCATTACTTTAAAAAATAAATATATCGTTACTCCAACAGGTGAACAAATTGGTGAAAAACCAAATAGTTCTCGTCAAGATACAACTACAGAATCGATTCCATTGAGCCCAACAAGATTGATTAGCACGTTGGTGATTTTAGTGGGAACTTTCGCCGCGTTCTTTACCTATTTTGATTTAGGTTTAATAGGATCATTTATTTTCTCACTTACTATTTCTGCTCCTTATTTTATTATAACAGATCCAACTTTATCTAAAGTTGAAAAACAAAGAATTTGGGTTGTTTACATTGCAGCGTTTTTCGTAATATTCTTCTGGGCTGCTTTTGAACAAGCGGGTGCTTCTTTAACTTACTTTGCTGAAGAACAAACCAACAGAACTGTAATGGGAATGAATATCCCTGCTTCTTATTTCCAAAGTGTTAATGCCGTTGCAATTGTAATTTTCGCACCTCTTTTTGTTTGGTTGTGGGGATGGTTGGGTAACAAAGGAATGGAACCAGCTTCTCCTTTTAAACAAGCAATTGGATTGTTTTTATTGGCAATTGGCTATTTGGTAATTGCCTTTGGTGTAAAAGGATTAGATCCATCAGCGAAAGTAAGCATGGTTTGGTTACTAGGTTTATACACCATTCATACTTTTGGTGAACTTTGTTTGTCACCAATTGGATTGTCAATGGTTAACAAATTGGCACCAGTTAAATTGGCGTCGCTGTTAATGGGAGTGTGGTTCTTGTCGACCGCTGCTGCCAATAAATTTGCAGGTACATTAAGCTCTTTGTATCCTGAAGAAGTTAAAATTGAAAAATCATATATTCCTGAAGCTTCTCCAGCTTTAATCAAAACACTTGAAGGAAACATGTTAGACACCAATGTTTGGAAAGCAGATCCTAAATCAACTTACAAATTAAATGTTGCCAAATATGCTACAGTTAAGGTTGATAAAAATGATAGCTTAACTTCATTAACTATTGATTCAACTTCTAAAACAGCTGAAATTTCTGTATTCCACTTGAAAGTTATTAAATCTAATAACAAGAATATTGATAGAGCGGTATTGTTAAGTGATACAAGTTTATTGACACATGAAATTGCCGAAGTTAAAAATGAAAAAACTGGCAAATTTGATAAAGTAGAGAAATTACAATTCTGGAATTTGAAACCTGTAAAACCATCATTTGCAGGAGCAAAAATTGAAACGCTTTACGACTTCTTTATGTTATTTGTTTATATGGCAGGTATAGCTGCTGTTATCTTGTTCTTCTTGTCTTCTAAACTTTTGAAGATGATGAATGGTGTAAGATAAGAATAAGCCAATCAATCACGAACAAAAAAGGCTGCGAAAATTCGCAGCCTTTTTTGTTATAAACAATTACCTCTTTACGTTTACAATAGGGTGAACCGTTATTTCAAAATTCACTGAATTCGCAATGTAACAGATTTTATGGGCTTCATGATGCAATTCAATAGCTTTTTGAATCATGGATTCATCTTTTACTATAATATTAGGGTGTAATTCGACGGATTTAAATTTACCGCCACCATCATTGTTTTCTTCCATAATTCCAATGGCATTGTCAATATAATCGAGAATAATTACATTGCTCATTGAGCAGATATATAGATAAGAAAGCATATGGCATGATGAAATTGATGAAACCAATAGGTCTTCTGGATTTAACTTACTCTTGTCACCAACAAATGCATTGTCGGTAGTTAACTCCAATGCTGGTTTCCCTTCGTTTATTATACTATGACTTCGATCATAAGATTTTACATCGGCATTTCCAATAACTGATTTTCCTGTCCAAACAGTTTTAATTGTGTAACGATGTATTTTGTCCCCCAAAATAAAAAAGGAAGTTAAATTAGTTCAACTTATTTGCTTCGGCCAACAACGCCGCTTTTTCAATTGGAACAACTCCTGTTTTTTCACAAACCAAGCCACCTGCCAAATTACTTAATTCCGCTAAGGTACCAATGTCGGTGTTCAATGCCAAACAAAGTGCTGCAACACTCACAACAGTATCACCAGCACCACTCACATCGGCAATATTTCGAATGTGGGCTGGAATGATTTTAAAGTCATGACCTTTTTTAATCAACACACCTCTTTCACTTAATGTAACCATTGAGATGGTGTTACCTAATTTGCTTTCTAACAATGTAACGGCTTCAATTACTTCCTCAATTGTATCGAGGTTGTTTTCGATATTTAATCCTTCCTTGATTTCTTTCAAATT
>CANFVI010000067.1 GCA_947450405.1 Flavobacteriales bacterium | reverse complement strand
CCAGCAATTAACGCCACAGTTTCTTCGTCGTTCATACCCATTCTTCCAAATGTTTCACGGATATCTTTTGCGGCAGCCAAAGGATCAGGGTTGCCGTTAGGTCCCTCCGGATTCACATAAATCAAGCCCATTTGCACAGCAGCCAATGGATTTTCTAACTTGCGGTCTTCGGTGTAACGTTTGTCGTCGAGCCATTTGGTTTCTGAACCCCAATACACATTATTTTCTGGTTCCCAAACATCTTCACGGCCAGCGCTAAATCCAATTGTAGGGAAACCCATTGATTCCATCGCTACGTTTCCTGCGAGAATCATCAAATCGGCCCAAGAAATTTTACTGCCATATTTTTGTTTGATTGGCCAAATTAATCTTCTTGCTTTGTCTAAGTTGCCATTGTCGGGCCAGCTGTTTAAGGGTGCAAAACGTTGTTGTCCCTCACGAGAACCTCCACGACCGTCGCCAGTTCGGTAGGTTCCAGCGCTGTGCCATGCCATACGAATGAACAAAGGACCATAATTGCCATAATCTGCTGGCCACCAATCTTGAGATTGGGTTAGTACTTTTTTAATATCACTTTTTAATGCCGCATAATCGAGCTTTGAAAATGCCATTTTGTAGTTGAAATCGCTTCCCATTGGGTTAGAAAGACTTGAGTTCAAGCGTAAAACAGACAAATCGAGTTGGTTTGGCCACCAGTCTTTGTTGTTTGGACCTTTGGATGGCTTATCCATTAATTTGTTTGCTGTTTGACCAGAAGTTTCAGTTGCATCGGAGTGGAAAGGACATTGTCCCATACTCGGATCTACGGAATGTGGTTGCGCGCTTACACTGAGCGTAGTGAAAATGAACGCTGTAAAAAAAGCTTTTTTCATTGGTATCATTTAAATATTGATTTTAGTTTGATTTTTCAAAAATACCCCGTTACTTTGTTTCATAAAAACTATATTTTAAATAGCAATATTGATAAAATCGATGAATATACATCAATTTAAATACGTCTTGGCATTGGCAGAGTGTCGTCATTTTGAAAATGCGGCAGATAAATGCTGCATTACGCAATCAACCCTCAGTACCATGATTTCTAAGTTTGAAGAGGAAGTTGGGATAATGGTATTTGACAGAAAAAAGAAGCCCGTTGAAATCACCACCGAAGGAGCATTGATATTGGAGCAGTTAAAGAAGATTACCAAAGAAATTGAACAATTGTCTGAGATCACGAAGGAAATAAAAGGCGAGGTTTCTGGCAATTTAACGTTGTCGGTTATTCCCACAGTTGCACCTGGTTTGCTGCCTTTGTTTTTGACAGATTTTGCTAAGAAATTCCCTAGTTTGAACATCGACATTCAAGAGCAAACCACCGAAGAAATAATGCGTCAAATCAAATCCAGAGATTTGGATATTGGCATCGTATCGATACCGTTAAACGACAAAGATTTGCGTGAAATTCATTTGTACGATGAGCCATTTGTGTTTTACGATACTACGTCCCTCAATACCAATAAAGTGAATGCCAAAGAATTGGATGTGAGTAATATTTGTTTGTTAGATGAGGGACATTGTATGCGTGCTCAAATTTTAGAGCTGTGTAATTTGCATAAAAAACGTTTGAATTACGGCGCAAATTTCAAGTACAATGCTGGGTCGATAGACAGTTTGATGCGTTTTGTTAAGGCGAATAAAGCGTCTACCTTGTTGCCGTATTTGTCGGCCACTGATTTGTCGGAAACCGAAACACAGCACATTCACGAATTTGAAAATCCGATGCCATTTCGATCAATCGGCATTGTGGTACACCGTCATTTCGTAAAGCACCAAGTTTTGGAGGCCTTAAAAAGTGAGATCCTGAATAAGGTGTCGCCCTTGTTGCTGCAAACGGAGTTGGAGGGGCAGAAGTTGAGTCCAATTTAGGGATTAGACGGATTAGGCAGATTAGACAGGTTAGACAGATTGGGTTTATTTTCTATGATTAGACAGATTAGACAGATTAGACGGGTTAGACAGATTGGATTTTAGGATTTATTTGGTTTATTTTTTTATAAAGCCTAAATTTTAACAGCGAAGCGTCAACAGCCAAAGGCGTCAACAGGCGCAGCGTCAACTAGCGAAGCTGTAAACTTAATAACCCCATGCAACGTTTTAACCCTTATTATTGTCAATAACTTAACAACCAGTTTTTAGCGTATGAAATTAAAATTACAAACTGCTATTTTTATCCTTTTGGGATTGTTGTATGTGAATTTTTCTAAAGCTCAATTGGGTGGACAAATTTCAACATCCTTAATTTCTAGTACTAAAGTTGTAGTGAAGGTTGAAATTTATCGGGATTGCAGGGGCGTTGCATTGTCTAAATCTAGTTTAAATTATGGATTTATTTTGTGGAAATCAGCTGCAACAACAACTTGTACTTCTAAAATTCTGAATATTCCATATTTGAAATTTAAGGATATAACCTATTTGGAAAAAGGGGCTAAATCACCTTGTACTCTCGGAGTGTCGGGTTCAAAATACGGCATTGAATTGGATTACTTTATAGATACCGTAGATTTGTCTTCCACGGGTATACTGACATTAATGAAAAATACAGGATGTTCTAATTTGTCGTTCTATGTGAATCGTTGCTGTCGTAATTTAAATCTTGCCAATGGTGCTGCAGGAACTGATTTTTATATCAAATCAACACTTTATTTTTCAGGTCTAAATAGATGTAAAAACAAATTAAATTTTGCCCCAGAAATTCTATTTTATCCCCATTCTGTTTCCACGGATCTTGAAAATCATGCCTATACACCGGCTCCAGTTGATACCATAGACTTTGATAAAATTACCTGTAACTTATCGGCACCATTGAATGGTTTACCGAATACCTTGGTAAAACTAAAATCGCCATTTTCGGCAAATGCACCAATACCTACTTTGTGCATTCCAACTGGCAAAGGATTTTGTTCTCCCAATATGTCAACAAATCCAGTTTTGGGATTTAATTTTGATACAATCACCGGTAGAATGATATATTATATGAATGCTTCATATACTACTGGGTTAAATACGTTCACAAACGACGTTATTTTGTTCAATGAATACAGAGAAGACACAGCACATAATTGGGTCTTAATTGGGCAATCAATGAGGGAGTTTTATTTTAATGTTTTTAACACTGGGGGAAGTAACAACCCCCCTCAAATTGAAGCCAGTGCTGAACTATCTGCTACGGCTGGCAGATTATTTTATAAAGAAATAAAGGTTACCGATGAGATTAAAATCGGACTTCAATCACTTGCGGATACGTTACAAGTTACAACAGTTTCAGGATGTAAAGCGTTTTCAATGTATGTGAAAAATCCGAAAGATCGAGAGAAAGTAGTGGTTATTTCTGGGACTCCAGATTCAACATATTGTTCTTCCGTTCCCTATAGAATGTCAATTTTAGCAAATGATCAGTACAAGACTTATCTTTCGCTAGCTTCTGCCCAATTATTAGTAAAAGTAAAGCCGCTCGGGAGATATTCAGTTTCAATGACGTTAGGGAATTGTAACAGGGTGATTTTAAATGTTAAATTAGCAAGCTACATAAATGATAAAGTGAAATTTAGATGGGTAGTAAAAGATTCTGCCACGGGCACTATTGAATATATTGGCACCAAAGAATTAGACAGTTCGTGTGCACTTATTAAAGGAAAGAAAATTATTATGTTAACAGTAACTGGAGCCAATTTTGGATATGATGTTGGAACTTACACCCTATATGCCAATTACGAACCTATTTTTGAATTAATCGGGGATACCAGCTATTGTAAAGGTAGTAATGTAAATTTTCATGTTTCGCCTTTAAATATGCAAAAAATTAAGTCTGTTCAATATTCTGTAGGTAATAATTTTTTTTTACCAGACACTCTAAATAAGTTTACCAATTTAACTGTTGATAGCGCCATGGTTTTGTGGGTTACAGCAAAAGACAATTGGGGTTGCAAAGCCACGATTTCTCAAAATATTAATGTATTAATCTTGCCTAAGTCTCAGTTTTCGAATGGAATCAATATGTGTCACAGCGAAGATCAATTTGATTTACTCGCCCTATGTTCACTAAAAAGAAATGAATACATTCAAATAAGATCAAATGAAGGTTATGTTATTTACTCGCAATATTTTACCGCATCTGCTATTCCCAATAGTCTTTTTATAAATAAAGACGTTGTAAAAAAAATGCTTTATTACAGTTTAGTTGATGGTAATAATTGTGTGAAAAATGATTCCGTTTGGGTGAGCGTGCATAAGTTGCCGTCAATTAAGGTTGATTCGATTTTACGCTGTCAAAATTCGCTTAGCTTGAATTTAGATAATCAAATTGTGTATCCTGCGGCAAGTCAATTATCAAAGTATAAATATCAATGGTCTGTAGTATTAAATCCATCTAAAATTTTGTCGGCTTCTTTACTTTCAAATAATTTTGATACCATTAAACGCTATTTTAAATATGGGAATTCTAAAAGTATTGATTATGATGGACGTTATGGCTTTCAGCTCAACTTAATTGATACTGCCACAAATTGTTTGAATATAGATACACTGTATGTTTTTGTAAAGAATGAACCTATACTTTCGTTTATGCAAAATCAAGAATATTGTGCAAGAAAATCAAACATTGATTTGTATGAAACGGTTCGAGTGGATGCGCAAACAGTAAAAAATGGAGAAGTTAGTTTAACCGCATATAATCATTCAAATATGCATGCCCAATTCTACAAAACACAATTAATACGTGGACATTTTTTGCCCAAATTTGTAGCAGAAGGACGATGGGAATTTAAATATATTAGCAATTCATTATGCCCTGATACAGGAATAAATGAAATTAGAATTCTACCTTCACCAGAGGCGGTGTTTTCTCTGAGCACCGATACATTAATTGATATGGAAAGTGCAAGTATTATTACAACCAACAATGCCATAATTTCTGATAATTCACCGTTAAGTTATTTATGGAGCCCGGGTACTGGAGTTTCCTCAGATAATAGAATAAGCCTTAATTTTAAATTTACATATCCGAAAATAGAAATGACTTATCCGTTGATGTTGGTCGCAAAATCTTACCTATATGGATGTGTTGATACTGCAGTGAAAAATATTGCCGTAAAGAAAAATGTAGGAATTCACGATTTGCAAAATTTGGGCGGGTTTTTCAATGAAAAACTTCAAGTAGTTGGAATGAAAAACAAAGTTATAGAAACAAATTGGTACAATACTTCAGGGCAGTTGATTGGTACGGATACAGAAAATGCGGGCATTTATCTTCCTATGGGGTTATACATTTATGAAATAAAATTCGAAAAGTATTTATCATTTAAACCTTTAATGGGTAAGTATTTTGTGAAGTAAACAACTTAAAATTCCACATGTAACGTTTTAATCCTTATTATTGTCAATAACTTAACAACCAGTTTTTAGCGTATGAAATTAAAATTACAAACTGCTATTTTAATCCTTTTGGGATTGTTTTATTTGAATGCAGCAAAAGGCCAACGTGGCGGACAAATTACTGCATCTTTAATTTCTAGTACCAAAGTGGTGGTGAAGGCTGAAATATACCGCGATTGTAGGGGCTTAGCATTCAATAAAAATAGTTTTAGCTATGGTTGTGTCCTTTGGAAATCGTCTACAAATACAACATGTACAACAAAAACGCTTACTGTTCCTTATTTGAAATTTAAAGATATTACTTATCTCGAAAAAGGAGCTTCAGCTCCCTGTATTTTAGGAACTTATGGTTCAAACGGTGTTGAACTTGATTATTTTATTGATACCGTTGATTTATCTAGCTCTGGAATTTTGTCGCTTATGACAAGCACGGGCTGTACCAATTTGACTTTTTATATTAACCGATGCTGCAGAGGTACAGGCTATGATAATGGCTCACTAAAAACTGATTTTTATATTACATCCACCATCTATTTTTCAAATTTAAATCGCTGTAAAAAGAAAATCAACCAAGCGCCGGTAATCTTGTTTTATCCTCAAACATATATTACAGATATGGAAAAACATTTTTTTACTCCAGCGCCTATTGATTCCATTGAATATGATAAAATTACCTGTAAAATGTCTGCGCCTATTGAAGGGTTGCCAAATAAGGAAGTTGCATTAACTTCACCCTATACGGCAAACGCTCCAATTCAAACGTATTGTGATCCAGCAGGAAACGGATTTTGTGCACCTAATATGACAACCAATCCAATAAGCGGATTCAATTTTGATACACTTACGGGTAGAATGATGTATTTTTCATCTGTGTTTAATATTACTGGATCTCCCACCGTTTCAAATGGAGTAATATTGTTTAATGAATACCGAGAAGATACCTCTAAAAATTGGGTATTGATTGGTCAAAGTATGAGGGAATTTCCTTTTGTAATTTCAGATGTAGGTGGCCGAAATAATCCACCCGTAATTTTAAATACAGCTGATCTTTCGGCAACAGCTGGGAGGTCATTTTACAAGGAAATTAAAATTACCGACGATATAAAAACCGGCTATCAAACTGCTGCTGATACCGTGCAAGTTACCGCCATTTCTGGATGTAAATCATTTTCTATGTATGTGAAAAATCCGAACGACAGAGAAAAAATCGTGGTTATTTCTGGCACTCCAGATACTACATATTGTTCTAAAACCCCTTACAGAATGTCGATCTTAGCCAACGATCAATACAAAACTTTTTTGGAATTGACATCAGCTCAAATTATGTTAAGGGTTAAGCCACTTGGAAGTTATGCTGCTTCAGTGAAAATGGGAAATTGCAATAGGGTGATTTTTAATTTTAAAGCTGGTAAAGAAGTTACTGGAACGGTAAGCGTGAAATGGACAGTGAAAGATTCTGTTACAGGGAAAATTGAATATACGGGTACTGTTAATTTGGCAAGTTTTACAGATAGCTCAATTACATTGACTAAAGGCAGTAAAATTATAACTGCTTATGTTACTGGAAGTGATTACGGATTTGACAATAATACTTATTCCATAAAAGCCCTATATGAGGTTTTGTTTACCCTGTCTGGTAAAACAAGTTATTGCAAAGGTTCAATGGTTGATTTTACTGCTGTGCCTGTTACAATGAAGAAAATAAAATCTGTAAAATACACCGTAGGAACGTCATATTCTTATTCTGATACAAACAATAGATTTAAATCATTAAGAGTTGACAGTAATCTGATTTTGACGGCAACAGCAAAGGATATCTTTGGTTGTATTACGTACTTAGATGTGCCAATAAAAGTGATGTCCAATCCAGGGAAGCAGTTTACAAAAGGTGTTGAAATTTGTGAAAGTGATGATCAATTTGATTTGCTTGCTGTATGCTCTTTGGCTACAACCGAATACATTCAGCTAACTTCTAAGGATGGTTATATTTCCTTTGGACAGTATTTTAATGCTACGTTAATTCCATCATCGGATTATACAACTAACGGATTCGTTTCTAAATCGGTTTATTACAAAATTACAAATGGAAATAACTGTGTTTTATTAGATACTTTTTTGGTAAAAGTGCATCTATTGCCAGAGATAAAATTGGATTCTATTCAATTGTGCCAGAATACATTGAGCCTTAATTTAGATGAGCAAATTAGAACTCCTTCTGCAATTAATATGTCGAAATATACATATCAATGGAAGGTGGTTGCAAATCCGCCAACTACCTTAGCTTCTGTGTTGTTAAAAGCCAGTGGAGATACCATAAAACGATATTTTAATTACGGCAATTCAGCATCCACCATTTTTGAGGGACGCTATACGTTTCAACTCAAATTAACCGATACTGCAACCCATTGTGCCAATACCGAAATGTTGCCAGTTGTTATTGAAAACGAACCAATGATTACATTTACTGGCATCTCAAGTTATTGCGCAAATAAAGCCAATATAGATTTATACGAAACAGTGAAGGTTGATGGGAAATCAGTGAACGACGGCGGATTAAATTTGTTGGCATACAATAATTCAAATATGAATGCCACATTTTACAGTACACAAATTTGGAACAATCATTATTTGCCAAAAAATGCGGCTGTAGGCTTATGGAAATTTTCGTATACAACATATTCAAATTGCAGAGATACAATGTCTTCAGTTATTAGAATTTTACCAACCCCGTTGGCTCAGTTTACTTTGAGTACAGATACCTTGATAGATGTTGAATCTCCTGATATAAATGCTTTAAATAATTCTTACATTTTAGATAATACAACATTGAATTATTCTTGGAATCCAGGAACTGGCAATGCTTCAGATATAAAAACAACTACAAATTTTAAATTCTCTTACCCCAAAATAGAAGCGAAATATCTATTGATGTTGATATCCAAATCTGCTGTGAATGGCTGTAAGGATACCATGTCTAAAAACATTTCCATCAAAAAGAATGTAAGTACCCAATCTTTGCAATTAATGGGAGGGCATTTCAATGATAAATTACAGGTTGAGGGAATT
>CANFVI010000066.1 GCA_947450405.1 Flavobacteriales bacterium | reverse complement strand
GGTAGACTTGCTCATCTATACTTGTTGCTATTTTTCCCATAAAATATTTTATCGCACCAATAAATTATTAACTCTTTCACAAGAAGATAATTCTTTTACCACAATCTCTTGAATTTTAATTACAAAGTTAGGAAAATTCAATATTAAGATTTCAATGTAAATGGCAAACTACAACAAATTTGGGAAAAAGCTGAATTCCATATAAATACTGAATATTTGTTTCTTATTTTATCAGAATATCCACCTACTGGTTAAAATACAAATGTTGAAATTTATCGTTTTATACATTCACACATTTACTCAAAACACACCCCCTAGAATAGTTAAAAATTGAACAAATGAATATTGGAAAATGGGTCTTTTAAAAAATATTTTTCATCTTTTTTGTCTATAACAGTCTAAAGTAGTCTAAACTTCAGTCTCAAAGTGTATCAAGTTGTCCAGCCCCTTTTTCTTTCGAAAAAATGATTTTATTTTAGTCGACTATGGAAGCAAATACTACGATAAAAATCACCAACGAAATGCTCATGGAGCAGTTCATGGAAATGAAATCGATGCTCTCAAATTTGCAAGATGAAATCAACAGCTTGAAAAACCCAGTCGATGATTTCACCACAAAATGGGTTGACACTTATGATGTGATGGCGATGCTTCGTGTTAGTCGCCGAACCATGGATAATTATATCAAAGCAGGCAAACTCACTCCCACCCGTATCCAAAAACGGAACTACTTTGCCATTAACGAGGTGAAGGGATTGATGTATATTCCTCCTGCTCCTGTAATTAGAACCTTACGAGAGGACGTTCAAATAATGATGGGGCATTTAGCGAAAATGGAAGAAGCTGGCCAGGAATGGTAAATTTTACTTAAGGAACAAGCTCTAATAAAAAAAATATACCCCAAATGGGGTATATTTACTGCTATTAATTTAGGAGGTTATTGTATATTTTTGTTAAAGCAAATTTGTTAAATGTAGAACTACCATTTGATTTGTTTTTATAAGTGGAGAAGTAGGCATATTTAAAAGTTACTGTTTATTGTAAAACGACCGCTCAAAAAACGACCAACATAAAAAAACAACTTTGAAAAAACACAATACTGACAAATGAGTAAAATAATTGACATCGGAGTTGAGAAAGACCACATTGAATCTCTTACCAAAGCAAATGGAGTAAACTCATTGGCGGAACTTCTATGGAACTCTCTTGACGCTGACGCAACAGAAATAAACGTAGAATATAAAACAAATAGTCTTGGCGGATATAATTTCATAATAATAACTGACAACGGACATGGTTTAACATATGAAAAAGCACAAGACATTTTTTCTAGAATTGGAGGCTCTGAGAAGAAAACGCAAACACAAAGTCCAAGCGGACGACAATATCATGGTAAAGAAGGGAAAGGAAGATATAAATGTTTATCACTTGGCGACTTAGTTAAGTTTACAAGCGTGTACGATAGCAAAGACGACTTTTCTGAATTTTCAATAACTATTGATAGAAATCAACTTTCAAGAACCGAATTAAGTGACTTGAAAAAAGCAAAAAAAGGAGAAGGTTCTTCAGGCTTCAAAGTTGAAATTAATAACGTTAATGCGAAAAATGCAGACCAAGCACTAAAAATTGAAAACCGTAAAGAGTTAGAAGAAAAATTTGCTTCTTATTGGATTAGTTATCCAAAATTCAAAATACTTTTTAATGGTAACGAACTTAGTTTTGAGTCTTTGTTTAAGAATACAGAGCAAACCGAAATAACAATAGAAGTTGGTGAAAATTTAAATTACAAGTTCGTAATAAAAATTATCGAATGGACTTTTGATAATAAAAAGAAAACATACTTGTGCAATGCACAAGGAATACCATTTCAAGAAACAAATTTAGGTTTACGTTCAAGTATTCCAATTTCTATTTTTATTCAATCTATTTACATTGAAAAATTACACCGAGAAAACGTACTTGACTTATTTGAAAGTGATGAAACCGTCAATGATGTAATTAAAACCGCAAAAGACTTTGCCCGTGAATATGTAAAAAAGAGATTACACGAATACTCCAAGGAATTCATACAAGAACTAAAACAAAAGAATTTATATCCATACAAAGAACCCGCAGAGGACTTACTTGAAGAATCTAAAAGACAAGTATTCGACATTGTTGCTTTGCAAGTTCACGAGCATTTACCTTCATTCAATGAACAAGATAATAAAAGCAAAAAACTGACACTTAAACTTTTGAGTGAAGCACTTGATAATGATTCAAAAAATTTAAGACGAATTTTAAGTGAAATAATTGAGCTACCCGAAGAGCAACGAGAAGACTTAGCAGAATTACTTGAAAGCACTTCATTATCCAGCATCATTGACGCGATGACAGAAATCAAAAACCGTCTGAATTTCCTTAGCGGGTTAGAGCAACTTATTTACGACAAAGACTTAAATAAAAATACTCTTGAGCGCAGACATTTGCATAAAATCATAGTCAAAGAAACTTGGTTATTTGGTGACGAATATACATACGGTGTTGACGACCTTACTTTGAAAAATGTTTTAAAAGCGTATTTAAAAGACTGCTTAAAACGTGATGATTTTGAAGATGTTGTAAATTCTTCTGACAATCATGAACTTGAAACTATTCCTGACGTTTGTTTATGGCAACAATACAGCCAAGGAACAGCCGGAAAAGAAAATCTTGTAATAGAACTAAAAAGACCCAGTTTAGACGCTGGTTTTGACGAAAAAACACAAATAGAATCTTATGCAACAAAAGTTGCTAACGACAACAGATTTCAAAAAGGAAAAACAAAATGGAAATTTATACTTGTAACAAAAGATTTTAAGCCTGAAATTAGACCGTTATTGACTCAGAAAAATAGAAAATACGGACACATACACGAAGGAGAAAATTTTGATGTTTACATTTTATCGTGGGGCGACATTATAAGTGAAGCAAAACAAAGACACGAGTTTATAAAAGAAAAACTCAATTTAAACTTGCAAGACAACCAACAAGGACTTGACTATTTAAAATCAAAATATAAGAAATACTTACCAAGCGAATTAAATGTAACAACTGGAAACACCAGCCAGTAATAAGGGTTTTGCGTCAGGCTGGGTGACATGCAAACTTGGAGCTTTGTATTTCTAATACTTGACTAAATATTCCAACCTGAATTCTACCACCCCATTTTAAAGCTGATCTGGAACATTTCGTAAAAATATACAAAAGATGATAGAAACTATAGGTGAACTTTATTTATCCTAAAATGTCTTTATTTTTGATTTTTTAATAAAAAGAACTGTTTAAATTCAAAAAAAAGACCAATTCGAATCGAAAAAGCTCTTTATGTGAATAAAATAGAATTTCTTGTTTATTATAACAAATAACTATAGGATTTAGTTCCAAACTATTTCCAAAATGGAAATAATTCAACCAATTGGAAGTCCAAAGCAGTTGTTAAGTATTCCATAGCAGTATTATTGATTCTTCTAGAAATCATACTAGTTCTTCCTCCACGGCAAAATCACTCTAACTTTATTTCCATTAATCCTATCTCATTAACTGAAAGTTTCCCAAATACCGATAGATATAATTCCAATCTTTGAAATTTGTAATTATTTCAATTTCATAAATATAAATACCTTCAGGAGATTCAATGTTTTCGGAGGTCCCATCCCAACCTTTGTTGTTCGCATTGTCAAAAATTTTCGCTCCCCAACGGTTGTAAATTTTAAAACTCTTTAAAATTCCATCCGTAATTACTGGTTTGAAATATTCATTCGCCTCTGGCCCAAATCCATTCGGCGTAAATGCATTCGGAATGTAAATATGTGGATGACAACTACTAATGGGAATAATTTGAACGTCCTCCTTACAACCAAAAGTATCTACCACAGAAATTATAATTTTACTCAATTTATTCGTGGCATATTTCATCGAATTGGTTTGTTCGGAATTCCAAAAAATGGATTTCATTTGTAGATAATTACCACTTATTTGAATTTCAATAGGATTTAACATATGACAAATGGTGGTATCTACCTGAACAACCTTTAAATTCATTGGGGACGTAACCGTTACTGCAATAGAATCCTTGTAGTTACAGTATCCATCCGAAAAACTCAACTCATGTGCGCTGGTTGTTTTAAATATTTTATATGCGTTTGTATCCGATGGATTTTTATCCCAAACGATTTTATATTTTGAGGGAACAGAAATTGAAATATTCTCTCCAAAACAAATTAGCGTATCCTTTATTGGAGGATTCCAAGGCTTCACCTTTTGGGTAACATGAATAGAATCCAAAAAATTGCACCAAAGTTCTTTGTATTGATATTTGAAATCACCTGATTGAATAAATTGCCTTGCTGATTTGTTTGTCAAACTCCAAACCAAATTTGTATCTTGAATCGCAAGATCCATTGACAATTTATCTGTTGGACAAAAAAATGTATCCTTCGGGATATTTAATATTATATTTCCTTTAGTGATAATGGTATCATATTTGGTAAATTCTTGAAACACACTCTTGTAATTTGTACTCACAATGTACCTTCCACTATGAGTGTAAGTATGTTTGAAGGTACTATCAATTTGCTTGTAAACATTTGATGAACCATCGCCCCACGCAATGAGCAACGAGTCATACCTACGTGAATAATTCCGAATTACGAGCGAATCTTTACCACAAGATTCAATTTTAGCAGGTTTCGATTCTGGCTCATAACATTTACAGGGCAATATTTCTGGATAAAGACTGGGACCAGTTTCACCAAAATTGAAACGAAACCCATTCACTACATCAATTTTCGAGGTATATCTCTTGAAATTTGCTGATTGTGTGTCGTTGCAATTTTCTAATCGCTCAAAAACGTACTTCAAATTATTGCTATAAGTGTTATACCAATAGATGTTTCCATCCGGCAATAATTGGATACTATAAAGGAAATTGCCTATTTTTTGCAGTAATTTAGTTGATTTTGACGGGATGGTAAATCGACTCAAATACCCAATAATTGATGATGACTTCCCGAATAAATAACCATTGGAATCCATCGTGGAAAAAGCATGAATTATGTACAAATATTGAGAATTTGGACTAAATTCTAATTGATTCCCGTAAATTGGAATCTTTTGTTGATTGGAAAGTTTACCGTTTTGATAATTAAAATCAAACAAATACGAGGTATTATTTAAATTACTTTGATCACCCAAAATTGCCGTGCTATTTTTATACCGCTTAATCATAACCATTTTGGTATTGTCAGGTGAAAATTTCATTCTATGTGCATAAGCCTTTAAATGAGACGTATCACCTATTTCTATGGTTTGATTCAATTGCAGAGAATTGAATGACCACAAATACACTTGAATTGTGTGCATATTTTTCAACATGGACACAACCCAAAAAGTACTATCGTTTGGGCCACAAGTTATGGTTGTCAATTTACCTGCATTTGGCAAGATAAAGGTGCTCACAATTTTGTCGCCACTTACATCGTCATAACTTAGTCTCAGCAAACGAAAACCGTTGTTTAAGTAATCCCAAACACCTATTCCATATTGGTTGGTTTTCCCAAATCTCACACAGTTGGAATATCCAAAATTTTCTGCAGTATCTAAATACTCCCCGCATTTGAATGGGGTATTGGGAATGGGATAAAATGAATCGCTTAACCAACAACCTGGCATTGGAATTTTTTTGTTCAACAAATAAGACTTAAAAACAATACCAGATCGATTTGAATAAACACCGGCATGATCGGCATAATATCTCAAAACCCCAGCAGTGTCTTGGATAAACGTATAACGATTCGCCTGTTCTATTCCAACTGCTGTATAAGTATTTCTACTTTCATATTTCCCTTGATATAGCCATGTTAATTCGAATGGAGCTTTGTCTACGAACTGAGTATTTTTAGTTGTAAAATCAACATACCCGCTATCAAACAAACGGTATTTGGAATAATCAGATTGGGCAAATAATTCTTTAGAACTAAATATAATTAATATTACAATTATATTTTCAATATTTACCCTCATCTGATTTATTCACAAGTTTAAGCTAAATTATTACATAATAGTAATATTTATTACAGAACTAGATAGCAAATTGTATTGAACATTAAAACTAGGTCCACAACCTCCAGCCGTTGTAGAATAATTATTAATAAATGTTGCCGGCGGTACATAATTCGTAAAATTAACGATCCCCAATGGTGTGGTTTGATCTGCTGGATCGAGTAGCTTTAAACCAATCGGACAAGAACATGGACCATCAATACATTTATGACAAGTAATTGAATACTTCATTTTCTGCACACCGATAGGAATCCGCAAAATAATATTTGATGAGCACTGGGGGTTGCCAGGAAATAATACCTCAAAAATAATTTCACATCCAGTGTTATTGGTTAATTCACCGCTTAAACAAGGATTTGGATTACATGGTGTACAAGGGGTCCACTGAGCGTGGAGAGCAGTACTGATTAATGTCAAGATAGACATCAAAAGCATTTGTTTTAGTTTTTTCATATTTTTTTTTTATGTTTTATGTTTTATGTTTTCTTATTAATTGGTAATGTTTTATTTCACAGCATATGATTTAACATTATGATTAACATATATTTAATCTATCTTTCCCATTATTGGCAATTTGGTAACCAATAATCGTTAAATATGTTTTCAAATCAACTTTTAGGAAAAATTCCACGACCAATTCGTAAGCACGCCCCCCTAACTAAAGGAAGTGCTTTTGTAAAATGGGAATATTCTAAATCTAAGTCCACCTTGAAATCTAAAATAAATTCAAAATCTTCTATTTCAAAATTGCTATAAAATGCATTATACCCAATTATCAACATTGGCTTACCAATATCAGGAATATCTATTTTATGCGCCATATCTAATCTGTTTAATAAACAAGAGCAAATAAATTAATTTAGACTTCATATATTATAAATCTATTAAAATTAAGGCCTATCTACTGTAAATGTGGCACCAGAGGGAATATCTAATGTACCAGTTGCCTCAAACCTTTCCTGTAACTCATTTACTACTACATCGAATCCTGGCAAAACATCAACATCGTGAAATTTCACAACATCACCGGTGAAAGTAGCATCATGATTTACAGAATAGAATCTAATATAACGAAGACCGAAATACTGGCTTGGAGAGAGGTTCAATGGATCTAGCCAATCACTTAATCGATTTATTGAACTACCACCGCCAAACCAAGATACAGGTAGTCTTCCATAGAAATCGGATAAATTATAACCGCAAGCTGAACACCCACCAGTCAATTCCCCAATAATTCTATGACTCTGATTAAATAACGGACTACCTGATGATCCACCTTCTGTTATTCCTTCATCCCAATCGATTATTTTCCAAAAATCGTTTCCAGTTGCACCATTACAAAGATTTGTGATATTATAATTTTTGATATCAGGACTTTGATAATCAAGA
Organism: Flavobacteriales bacterium; assembly: GCA_947450405.1. GTDB lineage: Bacteria > Bacteroidota > Bacteroidia > NS11-12g > UBA955 > VMCP01. Next base: position 1,207 of record CANFVI010000066.1, on the reverse strand, counting down.
GATAACATTTTGTCATCTCCATTTGGATGATGTATGCCTACTGTATGAGTTGGTAAAGCAATATTCCTATCCCAACCAGAATAATAGGGATAATAGCTAGTGGGTACTTGGCTATTTAACTCGAGTAACTCAAAATCTGTTGTTTTCCAATATGACTTTATTGTTGAACCAGAAATCGTCATAGTTGTGGGTCCATGTGGACCATTACACCAAGGGCTTTCTTTATTAAATATAAATACCGAATTAGCGGCTTCATTGATATTATCCTGAATTGATTCAAAATCATAGCAATGGTGGGCAGTTAAAAAAAGTTCGCGTCCATCTTCCCCCGTATTATTTATAAGTGCACCAGAGCACCAAGTATTTCCTCCTCTAACAATCAATGCAACCGAAGCCTTTTCTTTATGCCATGGATTTCCTTGAGCACATAAAATATCGATATTACATTCACCAGAAGGTCCATTGGGATCATTTTTGTAGAACCCTAAAAAGTCGTGTGAAATTTTACCAATTATACAAATAGAATTCGCTCCATAAGGCTCAAATAATTCAATAAAAATCATATCGCCTTCAACTGGCATTGTCCCCAATGAACCAGAGTCTTTCGGATTAAATCGCTTATCAAAACCACCAATAGTATGTTTACCTTCTCTACTAAATAAATTGACAACCGAACCTTCTTCTAAATGAAACTTGCTAAAAATCACATTCAAGGATTTTGCATTTGGCGAAACAATGCCAAGTACATAAACCGTACCATTAGATATCAAATATTTGTGACCTATTTTCTTAATATCTAAATCCGTGGCAAATGATATAGCAAATATAGGAGGCTTAGAATTTTCATAATGTCTTTTCTCAAGCTCATTATCAACAGGTTCCATTTTAATTAATTTTACAGAATCTAATTTTATATTATTAGTTAATAACATTGGCTTTTGTGAATTGTATTCTTGACCGATTAAATTTAGCACCCAAAAAAACGATTGTAAGATTAAAAATACTTTTTTCATATCTATTGTAATTTTCTATATTCATTAAAAATTCGACTAGGATAGGTATAATACTCCCCAGTTGTTGGACCAAAGTTTAGTGGTGCTAAGTTAATATTTTGGTTTGAATTATGCAGCATTTTGGTTTAAAGATATTGAATATGCTTCATTGGGTTTCATTCCAATAGTTTGGTGTTTCTTGTTGTGATAATACT
>CANFVI010000065.1 GCA_947450405.1 Flavobacteriales bacterium | reverse complement strand
TTTCAATGCAAATGTTCTTTTTTTGCTGCAGATTTATCTGTTGAAAATCAGTGTAAATTATTTGCTGATGCAATTTTAAGCGAATATTCAAAAGTGGATGTCTTGGTAAATAACGCAGGTGTATTTCTAGGGGGCAAAATGATGGAGGAGGATACTTCTCAATTGCGTAAAATGATGGATACCAATTTATTTTCGGCCTATTGGGTTACAAAGGGATTGTGGCATTCTTTTGCAGAAAACGCAAGATCGCATGTGTTTAATATGTGCAGCATTGCAAGCTTTACTGCATATGCCGCTGGTGGAAGTTATTCAATTTCGAAATTTGCTTTGCACGGATTTTCAAAGAGTTTAAGGCTTGAGGGACGAGATAAAGGAATTCGGGTGACGTCTGTGATGCCCGGTGCAACACTTACAGATTCATGGGCTGGAGTTGATTTGCCTGAAAGTAGGTTCATGAAACCAATGGACGTAGCCGATTCGTTGTTTGCTGCTTGGTCTATCAATCAGACTACGGTAATGGAAGAGGTTGTTTTACGACCAATTTTAGGTGATATTTAATTGCGATAATTGCGTAAAATATGACAAAAAGTTATACAATTAGATAATGGTTTTTTCTTGGAATTCATTATATTTGCCTAATTAAAACATTCAAAAAACATATAGAAATGAAAAAATTACTATTTTTAGGTTTCACGGTGTTGGCGGCGATGTCTGCAAATGCACAAAGTTTGGGACAACCTATCGTTAAAGATCAAGGAATTCGCTTTATCGCTCCTTCTCGCGCTAAATCATCTAAAATTAGCCGTCGTGCTGGTACATCTGAGCTTTACAACTACGTTGATGCTTACACCAATTCTACTTCTAACTCAAGTAAGAAGACATTGTTTTGGATTGCTCCAGATAGTAATGCTTGCGTAGTGTACACTACAGGTGGAAAATCAAATATTAATTTTCACGTAATTGGTGGTTCATTTGATCCTAAAGATACTACATTTTTAGACGCTCCAAACACAGTTTTGACTAGATTTAATCCTTATCATGTTGATACATTGAGATTTATTAAAGCTTATTTAAGAAATGTTGATAAAGTTAACATCGGTGGTAATATGGTTGATGTAGTTGATACTTTATTTGTACAATACTACGATGCATCGGGTATGAGTATTACTGCATACAACTATCAGAACGATCCATTGAAAAAATCTTACTACTATGGTGTACCTAAAGGAACAACATTTGTGCCTTACAAAGCAACCAACAAATCTGCTTTGAAAACAGATACAATTTTGTTGACTGCTGCAAATAGTGATTCGTTTAATGTTGCTGGTGGAACCGCAGGTATTAGCCCAATTACGTTGACTCCAAACTTCAATTCTTTGTCAACCAATGGTACTGCTGTAACTAGCAATGTAATTGCGTATTCTATCAACTTCAAACCAATGATTCCTGCGCAGTTGAACGATACTCTCTTAGATTGGAATAATGCTAATTATACTAAAAAAATCAACGGATTTGCTGTTTATTTGGCTTATTTTGACAAGATTCCTCACGATATTTTGACTACGCCTTACAAAATCAACAATACATTTTGGACAACTTCTGATTTGTTACCAGGTACAAAAGTGAGTATTTGGCAAGGTTATCTTCCAACAACTGTTTATGGTACTGCTTATATGATGAATACTGATATTCACATTACTTGCGATAACTTGTCTACAAAAGAATTGATGAACTCAAACATTGGCTTGGTTGTTTATCCTAACCCATCTTCTTCAAACAATAACTCAACTGCTGTTGTTAATTTGAAGTCAGCGTCTATGGTTAGTGCAAAAGTTTACGACATGAATGGTCGTGTAGTATTGGCTACATCTGCTAAAGCTATGAATGCTGGTTTGAATGAATTGCCTTTGGCTACTAGCAACTTGTCAACTGGTATTTACACTGTTACCATTGAATCTGCTGCAGGTACCAAATCTTCTAAATTTATTGTTAAGTAAGATTATTTAACCAAACTGTATACTAAAAAGGACTTCCATTTGGAAGTCCTTTTTTTTGTTATTTCATCATGTAACTTTGCTTTATGAAAAAACTTCTTATAGGGGCTTTGTTCTTGTTGAATTTGGAATACGTTTTTAGTCAAACGTTTTTTGGATTGCAAAATAGCAACTATGCAGGGGTTCATTCAGTATACACCAATCCTGCATCTTTGGCAAATATGCCATATAAACGCTACGCTAATTTTTCATCGATTGGCTTTAATATCAATAACAATTATTTACGCTTAGAAACTCCATTTACATTTGGTGAACTTATAACCAACAAAGTAGATCCACAATATAAAAATAGTTCTGGCAATATCAATTGGCAATCCAATTGGATAAAAGAAAGTCAGTCTGGGGAAAATATGTGGGCCAATATAGAATTGGAATATAGAGGTCCGTCGTTTGCTACACGCTATGGTGAGAATTTTGTTTGGGCAACCGCTACTCGAACTAGGAATTTTGTAAATATTTCTAACGTAGACCCGGGTATTGTTGGTTGGGCAAAATCTTTGTTGGATTCTGGATCCAATTATCAAATATTAGATGCCATTAACCATACTTTCGATCTAAAAGCAAACTCTTTTCAAGAAGTGTCAGCTTCTCTCTCATATTGCTTTGTGAATACCCGAGATATGAGATTTAGTATGGGAACAACAGGGAAATTACTGTTAGGTCTTGGTAGTTTCAATATCCACAATAACGGGGCAAAACTACAGGCATATGGACATGATTCAATTCGTTTGAATTCTTCTGATATCAAAGTAACATACACAAATTTTGACTTTTTAAGTCAAATCCTAAAAGGAGTAATTTTTGGTAGTATGCCCAATTTGAATAAAATTTCTGGATTTGGTTACGGCCTCGATGTTGGATTTTCTATTGAAGTAGGAGAAAATGATGTCCTTCAAAATAAAAAGAAAAAACTGCACACTAAAAATTACAAATGGAAAATAGCAGGAGCAGTATTAGACTTAGGTCATATTAGTTATCCCTCAAAAACAACGGGATATTCAATTACAACATCAACTCCGGTGACTTTAAATATGCAAGATCCAGCATTTTTGCAGGCAGTTACTCAAGGATCGTCGGGGGTATTTAATTATGTAACAGATTTTGCGAAGCAAAAAGGGGTTTATAAATTAATTGAAGAAGATGCGGTGATCGATTTGCCTACAACCATCCAATTGCAAACAGATTTTCAAATTGTTAAATATTTAAATGTTGCTGCGCATTGGCAACAGAGATTGGCATCGGTACAGCAAAATATTATTTTGGGTAATAGTAGTTTAGTGGTTGTTCCAAGACTTGAAACAAAATGGTTTGAAGTTTCCACCCCAATTTCGATTTACGAAAATTACAGTCAGTTTGGTTTTGGTGCTTTTGTGCGGATGGGACCTATTTTTGTAGGAACCGACAATATGCTAAAATCGCTAAATACAAAATCACATACGGGCATGAACATGTATTTTGGTATTAGTTCGGTATTGCCTTAATTAGTCAATTACTTCAACATCAACAAAATCGCCTTCATCGTTGTTCTTATTTATTTTGCTTGTGCCTGAAGTGTTAGTTGATTGAAAGTTAGATGAAACTTTATTCATGAATCGATAAACGAAAATAATTCCCAAAAGGTTAATTGACGCAAAGAATATCCAAATATAAGTTACCGTATCAATCCAAGATTTATCTCTAAAAAGCCAAATAAAAAAACCAGTATACAATTGCCTAATTATCCATTTTTTGAATTTGGCAATTTGCATTTGTTTGATATTTTTGGCTGTGTTTTGACCTTCATTCGGATTGTTTCCAAATGACCCTGAAGAAAAATTAAATTGAAACATTATTTAATCAATTCTGGTAATTTTAGCACCTAAGGCATTTAATCTCTCTTCGATTCTCTCATAGCCCCGATCGATTTGTTCAATATTTCGGATGGTACTTTTTCCTTTGGCACTCATTGCTGCAATTAAAAGTGCTACACCTGCTCTAATGTCAGGAGATGACATTGTGATGCCTTTGAGTTTAGTTCTTCTATCCAAACCAATGACTGTAGCTCTATGTGGGTCACAAAGGATAATTTGGGCACCCATATCAATCAAATTGTCTACAAAGAACAATCTACTTTCGAACATTTTTTGATGGATTAAAACTGTTCCTCTTGCTTGTGTAGCAGTTACCAACGCTATTGAAATAAGGTCTGGTGTAAAGCCTGGCCAAATTTGATCAGAAATGGTTAGGATGGAACCATCAATAAAACTATCTATTTCGTAGTGTTCATTTTCAGGGATGTAAATATCATCTCCACGAATTTCCAATTTGATACCCAAACGTTCAAAGGTTTTGGGTATGATTCCCAACATGTCGACCCTGCAATTTTTCAAGGTAATTTCACTTTGGGTGATGGCAGCCATTCCAATGAATGAACCAATTTCAATCATATCTGGCAAGCATCTGTGAACGCAACCATTCATTGATGTTACGCCTTGAATGAGTAGTTTATTTGACCCAATTCCTTCAATATTAGCACCCATAGCATTTAGCATGTTGCATAATTGTTGAAGATAGGGTTCGCAAGCTGCATTGTATATGGTAGTTTCACCTTCAGCGAGAACTGCAGCCATTAAAATATTTGCTGTTCCAGTTACCGAAGCCTCATCCAAATGCATAAAGCAACCTTTAAGTTTGTCTGATTGAACGCGATAAAACGATTGTTCAGCAATATATTCAAACTTTGCACCTAGGTTAATGAATCCCTCAAAATGTGTATCTAAACGTCTGCGGCCAATTTTATCTCCGCCAGGACTAGGAATATATCCTTTCCCAAAACGAGCGAGGAGAGGTCCAACAATCATGATAGAACCACGTAATGCAGCACCTTGCTTTTTAAATTCGGCGCTATCTAGGAATTCTAAATTTACTTTGTCAGCTTTGAAAGAGAATTTTCCTCGTTCAATTCGATTGGTTTTTACCCCTAAGTTTTGAAGAAGTTCAATGAGTTTTAGAACATCTCTAATTTCAGGAATGTTATCAATAATTACTTCCTCTGAGGTAAGTAATACAGCACAAATTACTTGTAAAGCTTCGTTTTTAGCTCCTTGAGGAATAATTTCTCCTTTTAATTTGTGTCCACCTTCAATTTCAAATACTGCCATGGATTTTAAAATCTACGGTAATTTTTACCGCGGGTTTGATTTTTCTTGTTATTATTCGATTTGTTGCGATTAAATCCTCCGGTATTATTGTTGTTGTTTTTGAAGAATTTTTTAGGTTGGAAATTACTTGCATCTACAGAAACAGTGATTTCAGAACCTTCAAGTTGCAATTGACCTTTTGATAATATTTTTAAATGCTCCGCAATAACCTCATTGCTTAAATTTTCATTGTTCCAAATTTTACAACTGTTGTACATAAAAGAAGCAATTAAATTCACCATTTCTTGACGCAATTCAGGGTCTTGCATTTCAGAAACTTTGTCGACCATCATTTGAAGGTTTCGGCCATAAAATCTAAAGCGAATATTTGTGGTTGGATAACCAATCGTTTCAGGTTTTTTTGCTTTTACTTCAGGTGTAGGAATAGGGTATGGTGAATCAACATCCAATTGGTATTGTCCAATTTGGAAAATATGTCCCCACAAAATTTCTTTATAGTTTGCTTGAAGTTTAATTTCAGGATTTAAAGTAGCCATGATATTCACTAAGTTGTGAACCCACTGTGTGCGTTTATCTTTGTCGGCAATTGATTGAATATGTGCAACATATTCCTGAATATGGCGGCCATATTCTGCAATTCTCAAATGTTCTCTTTGAGTATTATAATCACTTTGAAGGATTGTCATTTTTGCTGTTGCAAATTAAGTATTGATTTGTGTAAAAATATAAAACTTTTAGATACTTTAAATGTTCATTTTAAAGATAAATCTAATATGAAAGCAAAGATAATAGAAAATTACATTTTGCATTACAATAGAAGTGGTAAAATGCCTGTGAGTGTTTTTGCGTTTTGCGAAACAATGGAAATGAATGAATCTGATTTTTATAATGAATTCGCAGATTTTAATTCACTTGAATCGCAGATATTAAGCCAAATATGGACCGATTCTATGAGTAAAATTGTAGGTCAAGACTATTTTGCAGAATGTACCAATAACGAAAAATTGTTGGCTGCAGTTTATGCCTTCGTTGAAAATTTGAAAAATTACAGAAGTTATTTGTTGCTGAAATACAAAGATTGGTCTAATCCAATGGAACAAATTTCTTCTATGCAAGGACTTAAGAAATCGTTTTTTGATTTTTTAGAGACTCTGCACTTTGAGAATAAAACCATTGGCATTAAACAAGTGGATAGTGTGCTAGAAAAAGGAATGTATCATGCACTTTTTACCAATCTATCGTTTGTTTTTCATTTTTGGTTGAAGGATAGCAGCAAAGGATTTGAAAAAACGGATGCATGTATTGAAAAATCTTTCGCATTGAGTTTTCAATTGATTGACAATAACTCATTATCTACCGCTTTTGATTTTGGAAAGTTTTTATTTTCTAACTTCAAATGAAAACCCAAGATAAAATACCCAGCACTAAATTCGAAAGAGCTGTCAAATTAGTTGGAACTGGCGCTAAAATCGGAGGAAATTACCTCAAATATTATGCAAAAAAGAGCATTACTGGGAATGATGATAAAACTGATTTACACGAATCAAATGCGGAGGATATCTATGATTCATTAAGTAACTTAAAGGGGAGTGCTCTAAAAGTAGCACAAATGTTGAGTATGGATAAAAATATCCTTCCTCGTGCATACTCTGAAAAGTTTGCACTATCTCAATATTCGGCGCCGCCAATGTCGCCGCCTTTGGTTATCAAGGCATTTACGAATGCTATTGGGAAATCTCCCTATGATGTCTTTGATGAATTTCAAGCAAAATCTTTGGCAGCAGCTTCAATTGGTCAGGTTCATTTGGCAAAAAAAGATGGTCAACAGTATGCCGTTAAAATTCAGTATCCAGGTGTTTCAGATTCTATAAAAAGTGATTTGAAAATGGTTAAGCCTATTGCAAATGCAATGTTTGGCTTGTCGGAAAAAGAAATGAAAAAGTATTTTCAAGAAGTGGAAGATAAACTCATTGAAGAAACGAATTACCATTTAGAATTGTCTAGAGGTACCGAAATTGCAGAATCTTGTGCACACATTGAAAATATATTTTTCCCAAAATATTATAAAGATTTAAGTGCCGAAAAAGTTCTAGTGATGGACTATTTAGAGGGACTTCATTTGAAGGAATACTTGCAAACAAATCCAACACAAGAAGAAAAAAACAAACTTGCGCAAGCACTTTGGGATTTTTATGAGTTTCAATTGCATACCTTAAAATCCATTCATGCTGATCCACATCCAGGTAACTTTTTATTCACGGATGGCGGGACAGTAGGAGTCATCGATTTTGGTTGTGTGAAAGAAGTGCCATCTGATTTCTATTACAGTTATTTCCCACTATTACTTACTGAGGTTCAAGAAAATCCTGTCTTAATTGCAAAATTAATGAAGGAAATTGAAATCATTTTCCCAGAAGACAATCAAAAAATAATTGATGAATTGACGGATGCATTTGTTAAAATGACCAACCTATTGAGTAATCCCTTTAAAGCGGAGAAATTCCATTTTACCTATGAATACTTAGATGAAATTTATGCAGTTGGTGAAGAAATCTATCAAATACCCGAGGTTAAAAAGCCAACCCAACCTAGAGGAAGTAAACATGCTCTGTATGTGAATCGTACTTATTTTGGGATTTATAGCATAATGGCAGATTTAAATGCCGAAATCAATACAAAGCCAGGTAATTGGAAAAATGAATTATTAAATCATCACAACTTGTTGTGATGATTTAATAATAAATAACGGTTTAAATTTTTACATCCAAAGTAATCAAGATAGTTCTACCATCGGATGGCATCACACCAGGGCCAGGGTAACCTCCAGATCTGCGTGTGAAATATTTTGCATTTGTTAAATTGTTAATGGCAAATTTTACGTTTAAGTCTTTTTTTAGATTCACTTTTAAATTTAAGTCGTAAATTGAATACTCAGGAATAAGTCCGTTTTGTGCGTTTCCTGAAATTTCAACTGTATTCAAAGCATCATTAAACGTTTGATCTACAAAGCTGTATTGAAGTCCAATATTGAATATTTCTTGATTTGTTTTATCATTCAAGTAGGCCAAATTAATTCCAGTTCTTAGAATATTTCTAGGAGCATTTTCAATGAAGTTATTTTTGATGTTTTTAGATTCATTCAAACCAGCGGAATTTTTAATCGTTACATTAAAGTCCTGATATCGGGCATCGTTAAATGAATATGAAACAAATAAAGGCATTTTGAATTTCTTTTTGAGGGATGTATGCGCCATTGCATCAATTTCAATTAATGCTTCTATTCCCGCGGTGAAACTATTTCCAACATTTGTTTTTAGTGTATATGCAACATTGTTTACATCGTACAGAGAAAGTCTTCCCGCTCTGTTGTTATACTGTAATGCAAAAACACTCGCATCTAAATAAAACCACTTTCCAATGAGACCCCTAATTCCAATATCTGAATTAATTCCTGAAGCATCTTTCAAATTGGCATCTATTACTTCTGTTCCAGGAACAGCTTGCATATCTGAAAATAATATAGGTCTGTATGCTTGATTGAT
>CANFVI010000064.1 GCA_947450405.1 Flavobacteriales bacterium | reverse complement strand
ATTAAAAAATCGCGGGCAATTTCGGCACCGAGGGTTTCATTTCCACCATTGAACTTTGAATCAGAAATATCGTGGAGCAGGGCCGCCAATTCAACCACCAATCCATCTACATTTTCTGTGGCAGCAATGCGTTTGGCATTCACATGCACCCTATGAATATGCCACCAATCGTGTCCACCCTCCGCATTTTTCAGCGTTTCTTGAACAAAGGCAATTGTATTTTCAATAATTACAGAATCAAAGGTATTCATGGATGGCAAAGATGCGAATCTTTCACGGAAAAGTTTTCGGGAAATTTGCAAAACTACCCCGAGATCCTTTACCAGAATTATTTGATAATTGTAAGATTTTCCGTAAATATTGATTGTTTGCCTTTTCGAGAGGCAGTGATTTTCACAACGTATATTCCAGGAATTATGTTATCGGAGGGATACCATTTTATTTCATTATCGGTTGACTTATGAATTAACTCTCCCCAACGATTGAAGATTTCCAATACTATGTTTTCAAAGCCGGTATTTGTAATATGGAGTCCATCATTTAATTGATCACCATTCATGGTAATTGCATTTGGAATATACATGATGTCTGGCATTTCCAAACACACAACATTACTCATACTTTGATTGCCAATTCCATCATTAGCTGTAATTCTGTAACATTTTTTTGCCACATTAAATTCTAAAAATTGTTTATCTGTGTAAATTGAATCAATACTTTTATTCAACGAGGTAGATATATTATCATCTGAATAACCAGATTCTATTGAATAATGATCTACCCCAGAAGTCCACTTTTCATAGGAATTCCAACTTAAGTCAGATACACATTGATCTTTTGTGTTCATCGCGTTAGTGATTTTTACCTTTAAGAAAATTGTCTTGCCAATATTACTTTTTCCAGAATAATTTCCACAGGAGTCAATTGCAATCAATTCATATTGATAAGATTGGTTGATATCTTCTTTGAAATAGTCTTTGTAAAAAGTATCCGCCCATTCTTTAATCAATTTACCATTTCTGTAAACATAATAATTTTCAGCTTTATCTAATTTATTCCAAGTTACTTGAATACATTTGTTATGTATTACACTGACAGATAACAAATTCACCTGTATTTGATCATTGAAATAATAAAATTTTGGCAAATTAATTTCAACGGTATCTTCAACAAGTTCCACATAACCATCAGCAGTTTCAAATTTGCAGCTAAATGGATATTTCCCATTTTTTGCTAACTTCACTACACAATTGGGGGTTTGGGTTCTAAAGAATTGCCCATTCATTAAATCCAATTGAAAATCAAACTTTATGAATTTCTTTCTCGCATAAGAAGCATTTTTAAATTGAACAATTCCCTCTCCACATTTATATTGAATTGAATGGCTAACATTTGCGAAATTTAAAAGTTGGCGTTTAAATGATCTGTCTCCGCTAAAAATTTTCCCATCCGAAATTTCTAAACTATCAAAATACTGTTCTAGATTACCGGGTTTAATTCCATCATCGGCATTTTTTAATCGATGAAAATAAACGATTTCTTTATATTTTCCTGTTGGCCGTATTGTTGCCCAAAGCAAACTAAAATCTTGGGTGATAATAGGGCTAAACCAAAAAAAGGTATCTTGATATTTAATTGCTAGCGTTTGTTTTTTCAATTTGAAATTATCAAACATTGAATATTGCCTTAACTCTCCGTTATGCCAATATGTTTGAAACAAAAATGAATCCAAGGGACTAAATACTATTTTCTTCATTTCAAAAATTGAATCTTCAATCAATTTATCTACTATCGGTGCATCTCCTGAAAATAAAAAATTCTTCAACGTTTTGGTTGGCAATGTTTTGTGTGTAATTGGATCTATTTCATTGATATTGAAGGTACGTTCAAACTTTAAATATTTTCTATTATAACCAATATAATTAATAGAAATCTCATGCCCAAATTCAGTCAATGCAAATCGACCGCTGTTACTTATTTTTATATCCTTAATTCCTTTAGGTTCATAAAAACCAGGTGGACAAAACATTGGAGTATATGGCACAAACCGCATAGTATCAAAAAAAATCAGTGAGTCTTTGGTTAAAATCTCACTATTTAAAAATTGCAAATTTCTACTTACCGAAAATATATGAAATGAATCTGTATTTAAACGGGAAATACAAAAACTCAAATTAGGTACTCTAGACTTTAAAGGTTTATTTCTGATTTCAATGCTCGAATTTTTACAATCAATGATAGATAAATCAAGTGGTCTGAATGAATCAGAGAGAAAATTGGGGTTTTGTTGAATGTAAAAATATTTTCCATTTTTATATGGAAAGCACATTGAACCAAAACTACCATTTAGCCCATTACAGTTTTTGAAATTTTGTTTCCACGTATCAATCGCATTGTTATACAACAAGTTCCCTTTGAAAATTCGAAAATTAATCAATCCATATCTATTAAAACCCAGCTGTTGATCCCATTTATCATTTTTGTTATTGGGATTTGTCAATTTTACCAAAGGTAAAATTGACATTTTTTTATTAGAATACTGGAAATAGTATAATGCATTAGCATCCCATTCGTCAATCAAATTCGTTTTAATCTGACCGTAAGCCAAGTTAAATGTCAAAAACAATATGGTTACAAATAATTTCAATAAAATTAGATTTTAACAAATTTAAGTTTTTTGCTTGGAGAAATTCCTATGATTTTGATAAAGTACATACCCGGTTTCAAAATTGAAATGTCAAGTACATTACTTTGAATATTCTGTTTAGTTAAAATAAGTTGCCCTGAAATATCATATACATTAATGCAATCCTTTTCGGATATATTCTGGATCATTAATTCATTTTCAGCTGGATTGGGATAAATTTGATAATCAGCATTTTTACTTAATTTGGTAGTACTTAATGATTGAAATAATTTGGGACAAGGAGAACTACAATTAGGTGGATCGGATACAGATGTCTTACTTAAATTATTTAATACTTTACTTATTGTAGAGTTATTGTAGATGAAATTATCCAAACTGTTAAAAGTATAATAATTATATTTTAAAACGGAAGGGCAATTATTATCAAGACTGATTAATATGTTCTCCCTACCTTGAATTAGGTTAGAAAAATTATTATTCCCAGCTTCTGTTTCTGTGCCCAAAATATAATTTCCAGTACTTGAATTTTTCCAAAAAATTGCATCGTCTTCGAGATAAATATCAGCACCCATATCCTCAAAATTATTACAATGCACATTCAAACCTTCGCAATCTCCAGTTAAACAAAGCCCATATACTTCTTCGCCAATAACTGAATTTGTTGCAACAGCGGAACCAGAATTTTCAGTGAAAGTATTATTAATAAATGAACTTGCAGTTTTACCACAATTATTGATTACAGCAAAAAGACAACCCAAACCATCAAAATAAAAATTATTTTTGTATACATTTAAACCCTCACAATTGCTTATATTTAAAATTTGTTTTCTTGTGCAAATTGGAGGTGTATTTGAGTTGTCGCAAAAATTAGAAAATAATTTGATCAATTCCGTTCTACTGGCCCCAGAATATATTTTAGCCACAATAGGTTGAATCGATTCTATTATATCAATATCGAATAAGACATTTGTAAACTGTGAGTTACGAATTGAAATTGTTTTCTTATCCGTATATACGGTAATATTATTATTAAGTCCATTGTATACAATTCCATTGGATAAATTTTTAAAATAATTAAGATTACTACTATTACTACAATTATTTAAACAACCCTCTTCATCAAAGCACCAAACGTCACCACTTTGGCTAATATTTAAATTTGAATGGACGGCACGAATTCCAGTACCTCTTTCTAATATATCTCTATTCTGTTTAGGATAATTACATTCAAAATAACAACCACCGATGTTTACTCCATCTGAATCAACAATTTCAATACCAGTTATATTTCCTTTAGCAGTTGTAAACGCCGTAGCGGTACTTTCAACTTGCCAAAGGAAATTACAATCCATGATATAACATGCGTTATACGAAGGAAATTTTTGGGAAGTATAAGCCTCAATCGAAATACCCTTAACAAATTCTTTAAACGTTGAATTTCTAACTCTGAATATTGCACCATCAACAACCCGAACAGCTTTAATTACATTCTCTAAAGAACAATTTAACATGAGACAATAGGTTTGACTTGGATTCAACACCCCAGCCCAATTACTAGGATTACTTGTAACTGTCAAGTTTGGAGAGGTAGTAAATTGGTTAAGACTTGAATTGCCATTCAGTGTAATACCGTTCCAAGGCGAATTTTGTGAGGTTGATTTGAAAACAACAGTGTTACAAGACATTTTTGAGCCACTTTGAACCATAACTTGGGCTCCAGCGTTGAAAGTAATTGTAATACCATCTATCGTCAATATCGCTCCATTTGAAATAACAATACCAGACGAGACATTTGATGGTGGTAAATTAGAACTATTCCAATTGGTATTGGAAATAATGTTCACTTGAGAAAGAAGTATGCTATTATTAAACAACAATAGAAATACAAGCAACAATAAAGATTTAAATAACAAAGGAAACTTATGATTCCAAAATTCAAGATCACCTTTTTCCCATTCTAGCAAATTTGAATTGTGAATTAACTCAACATCAAGAACTAAAAACTTTTTCATGGCACAAGAATATATAATTCCCATGGTCCTTAAAATTCAAGATCCTCCAACCGAAATAATTCCAATAATTTATACGCAAAAACATACCCAATAGTGAGTATGTTCTGTTTTATTAGACACCAAAACATACTCACAAGTGAGTATGCTTGCAGAATGGCCGTAAAAACAAAAAGCCCTTGCGGGCTTTTTGTTTTTATTATTGAATCATGCTAAAATCACTTCACGTAGAAAGCTTTTATTTCTCCTTTATTAGATAAACAATATTCGACTTCTTTTTTGAACATGGTATCTTTTGTACATAAATACTCTGTTAACTTATTGTCAATGAGGAAATTAATATTTACTGGAAGTGTAAAACTTTTACCGTTTTCGTCATGAACAGGTAGTGCTGGAAAAAAATTATGGGAATCAAAAATATAATAACCCGGTTTTGACGGAATAAAATCTGCTGTTAAAATGCCGTCAACCCAAGTACCAGTTAAAGTCTTACCAACATCCCAAAATGGGACTTTTCTACCACCGGAAATCAAAAAATCTGAAACATATTGTTGCTCATAATTAGAATCTAGATGCCTTACCCAAAATCCCAACGGAGGAATCATAGTAATTGAATTTCCCCTATATTTTGTTTGAGAGTTATCTAAAATTCTGTAAAATGTACCACCCATGATACTATCGAATCGATTTGGAATAGTTAAAGAAATGTGAACCGTATCGCCAACCTTTAATGAATCAGAATAATTTGTGAAATTATAATTTAGATCTATTGTTTTCTCCAGTGTCACAACTGGAACGGGCTCAATTTGACCATCACACCCAATCATCATAATTGGGATAAAAAGTACCAAACTGATATTTAAGATTATTTTTTTCATAGTTTATTTCTAATTAAGGCGTTACTCCATTTAAAACTGCAATATCCTGAAAATCAGTAGCATTTCCAAAAATATTCACATAAGCTACTTTATAATCTTGCACATTAATGACATTCGGTCCAAACAAATCGTACATTTGTTTTATTGTGCGTCCAGAAATTTTATCTTTCGGTTCGAAATTAGGTAAAACGCTATTATTACCGCCATCCATCAAATCATTAAATAGTCCTTTACAAATCCAAGAATCCAAAAAATATGATTCATCCTCACGTAGCACTGAAAAATTCTGAAATGTCCCATAATATGCTCCACTTTTTATTCCACCATTTGGATATTTGCGATACGCATAATTTTGGCCTAAAAATTCGGCCCAAGCTTCAGTCATTTGAATATAGTTGTCATTTTGAATTGGCTGACTATTTTTCCAATTACCACAGCCGTAATAATTGGTAGTAGGACATTCATTCACCAATTCTTGGTTAATGACATTCAACCAATACAAACCACCAACTTTTTGGAAAAAATGTGCATGACTTAATTCATGATAAATTAATTGAGACAATTCACAGGAATATTGGGAATATGAACTTGTTGAATTTTTAGTAGAGATACATAAATCTGGCAATATTCCAAACATAGCATTAAATAAATTCGGATATGTTGAACTTATATTCGTTGTCAATCCTAAAAATTTAGTCATTACTGCATTCAATATTATTTTTGCAGGACTTAAATGACCTAATAATGGTGTTCCACTAGTACTTGTATTTGTATTCCAAAAATCATAAATAACCAAACGTTGGGGACCTATAGGTAAATTTTCAGAGGCAATATATAAATCATGTTCAAAAACACAATTCATTGTATGAGCCCAAAATCTTTGTTGTGTGTGATTTCCTAGATGCATGTTTGTATTGGATAATGAATTTTTCCATACCCAACCATGCGTATAGATTGAACCGCCTATAAAATTTGCCGTTACGTTTGCTATATTCGCAGCAATATTACTAGAGGTCCAGTTTAATGGTTTAACATTCATGCGCCAATTTTTGTAATGTAAACCCAGTGTTGTTCCAACCCAAAAACCAGTATTAATTTTATAATGTCCGTTCATGTCAGCATTTGAACTAACCATAAAGCCAAAATCAATTGCCCAAACATTAACACCTTTACTCGCAACAGAACCTAATTGTTCATCAGAATAGGTAATATTACCTTCAGGTTGAACAGGTCTCGGCCAACTCCAAGCCACCTCTGTAGCAGAATCACCCATCAATGTATAATATCCTGCTTGAATGAGTAGAGCCATTTTTAAAGTATCTTCATTATCATTTGGATGATATAATGAATCTAGAATGGTATATGAAATTGTATTCAGTAATGGATGATGAATAGGAACCGTTGTGTACAAGTACATATTATTTTTCAAACTGCAAGCAACGGTTTCATTAAAACCATTTTGATATACTTCAGGTGCATTTAATGGATAATTGAACAATTTAATTGCAGAATCCTCAAGATAAGGCATTGAATACTCATCGATAGAACCAGTCTCGATTCGAATCATAATACTTGATTCTTCTTCGTCAATTGGTCGGATTTTTGAGACGCCAAAAGCAGCCCGAGCCTCACGAATATTCTTTAAAGAATAAGGATTAATAATTTTACCATTTGAATTCAGGGGAATACTGCTGTTAGGATTAATACTGACATTCTTACTTTCATTTTCTGTGTTTTTAGGCAAAGTTTCTTTTTTGCATGCCTGAAAACCAATCACACTTATTGCAATAGATGCAATAAAAAGTGTCGTTCGAGTTTTAAATAAATTTTTCATCTTTTAATTTTGAAATCCAAACATAAACTAGGTTTTTATGTAAAAAATTAATGCACAATTACTTATACGCCAAAACATACTCATTAGTGAGTACGTTCTAATTTATTAGACACCAAAACATACTCACAAGTGAGTATGTTTTGGAAATTCAGTCTCAAATTAAATTTCAATTCTAAGGATAATCCAATATTTTTGAACCATGTCAAATCATGAAATCACCTTCACAAAAGCACAACAAATGACCAGTGCTTATCAAAACGACCCTCGCTTTCTTGGACAAACAGTTTCTTGTGTAATTCCCAAAGATGTAATCGATGAGATTTTTAGAAATCCAAATGCTAATAATATGAAAATCTATTTTGCCAAAAATATAGAGAATGAATTAACAATTGTAATGCTTGGCGCTGACGCTAGCAACAACGATTTTACTAATATCATTATGAATAATGTATCAAAATGCCCGAATTACTGTCTAGGCAACTTGCTTTAAATTGAGCAAATGATTTTAACTTATCATCTACTTTTATTTATTTGCTTTTTCATTACAATAATAAATAAATTCGATGTCGAAAATTTCATTGGTAATTATTTTGCGTTTTCAATAGTAAATACGATTGCAAGTTTTTTACTTTCCCACAAGGAAGATCAATTAATTAGGTCTAATTTATATATTTCACTCGTCGTAATATGGACAATTGTTGGGGTATTTTTTAGAAAAAAAAAATATATCCATTTAACTTTAATCTCTAGCTCATTATTAATATACATTCTAATCAAATTTAAAATAAATATTCAATTCAATATAATTATTTGCTTTGATATATTAATTTTTATCCTTATTGCAATTTATAATAAATTTTATGCAAAATTTTACTATTATTTATTCAGCATCTTACTTTCAGCAACCTTCATAAATGATTTTTGGCTAACTTTACTATCTAACAATAAAGAAGCTATTGGTGGATTGTCAAATTCTAACATGTATTTCACATTCTCATTTTATTACTTGATTATTTTTTATCTCATTTTTATCGTTTACCATGTCAAATTCAGAATTAATAAGTAACGCTGCAATTTTTGCACTCTTAATTATTTTCTTACTCACTTTCACAGTCATTGGAGCGCTGTATTTTTTCAATCGATTGAGAAGATTCAACTCCATTAATAAAGCCAACATTCAAAAATCATTGGAACAAGAGCGTGAAAAAATATCAAATGATTTGCACGATGCAGCAAGTAGTTTGATCGCGGAGTTTACGTCTAAATTATTGGAAATTAAAGCTTCTGAAAATTTAAATACACAATCGCTTGAAAAAATAAACCATTTGCAAACACGAATTCAGGCCTACAACGCAGAGCTTTCACAAAACATAGAAGATATTTATCCAAAAGAATT
>CANFVI010000063.1 GCA_947450405.1 Flavobacteriales bacterium | reverse complement strand
CAAAGCTGCTTGAGCTTGAGTCTTGGTAATACCAGCATCTGATGCCATCTTACCGATTAAATCTGATTTGTTCATTGTATATTGTTTTATAATAGGTTAATAATCCAAAAGTAAGAAAGCAATTGACTATTGCAAACTATTTATGAAAAAAAAGATAGATTAATTATTCACGAATAATTAACATTTTGATTTTTTAAAAAAGATCAAAATGCAACCAATTGATTTACTGCGAAATGAAGCATTTCTGTTGGGATAGACTTATTCCAGATAATTTTTGATTTACTATAAAAAATTGCACGTTCTTCTAATACTTCAAGCAACTTTAATCGAATTTGGTCAACAGAAAGTCCCGAAAACATGGGCCTAACATCGGCATTTTTCTGAATTCTTGATACAATTACGCTCAAATCTGTATTTAAATAGATTGTCATGCCGTTCGAACACATCCAATCCATGTTATTAAAATAAGCAGCAGTTCCTCCACCACAGCTAATTACAAATTGCTTTAAATTCTTTGTGTTTTTTAAAATAGCAGATTCTAATTCCCGAAATTTATCCTCGCCATATTCAGAAAAGTACTGCGCAACAGTCATGCCTGTTTCATTTTCTAGAACATCATCTAAATCCAAATTATTCCAACCCATTTTTTCGGCTAACCATTTAGCCGTAGTTGTTTTGCCTGAAGCAGGAAGCCCTATTAAATAAACTTTATTCATTTTTCATCCGAGGATCGATCCAAACATACAACAGCTCTGTAAAACTATGAATAACGAAAAACACACATGCTGTGAATAAAACAGCACCCATAACCACGGGTAAATCACTTTGTTGAAGTGCCTCTATGGTAACTTTACCTAGTCCTTTCCATTGGAATATATACTCTGTAAAGAACGACCCTGCAAGCAAACTACTAAACCAACCCCCTATTGATGTAATCAATGGATTCAATGCGTTAGGAAATGCATGTCCCCAAATAACTACACTTTCACTTAATCCCTTTGCGCGGGCTGTTCTAATAAAATCTAAACCCAAAATTTCAACCATGGTATTCCTTGTAAGTTGAATAAAAACTGCCAATGGACGAATCCCAAGTGCAATTGCGGGTAGAATTAAGTTTGAAAACACCAAAGATTTTGTTTCGCCAAAAGAATCAATTTCCCACAAACTTCCCGTCATTGGCAAATGGGTATATTTTGCCAATACAAATCCGAACAACCAAGAAAAAATCATTGCCGAAAAAAACGACGGAACCGATATCCCTATGGTTGAAAGCCACACAATGGCATTATCTATCCACGTACCTTGTTTTTTTGCAGCCAACACCCCTAGCGGAATTCCAATAAGAATTGAAACGATAATTGCAGCAATTGCCAAAACCATGGTTCCCCAGAAGGCTTCAATGAGCATTGACGATACCTTTTGCTTTGTTTGAAATGAGGTACGCAAGTAGGGAAACTTTACCCAAATACTACAAGCCCCTAATGGCAGGTCAAATCCCGTTAAATTCTCTGTATTACTCGAATTTGAATACAGGGAAACCGGCGATAAGTCATTCAAATAATACAATCCCTGTTTCCAAGTAGGTTGATCTAATCCCAAATCTTTTACAATGGCAGCGGTAGTAGCCGAATCTGAACGTTGCGCGCTCAAAATTTGATCGGCACTTGGGAGCGCTTGGAATAAAACAAATATAAACAATACCAAGCCAACCAAAACAGCCATTAAAAAGCGAAACTTTTTAAAAAAGGGTTTGATCATTTTAAATATGTTTTCAAATTTTCAACTGATGGAATATGATTGCCGCTCCATTTGTCTTTTACAATTGCGCCGTCAAATAAATACATGGTTGGATTGTACCGTGCCATTGTCATCAACATTTTTTGATCTGACGCAAAAAATGAAAAAGGTAATTTGTATTTCAAACAAAAATGCTTGGCTGGCTCCGCAGATGCAGATGTTAATGCATAAAATTTATAATTCATAGACATGGCCCATTTGTATAGACCAACCACCTTTTCAATTTGCTTTGTATTGGCAGCATCTAAAACAGGAATGATATATACGATTTGAGGACCTTTTGAATTCAACATAGTATCAGTGTAATCAATTCCTTGGACCTGATCCATAATTGAAAAGTCATGAATGGGCGATTTATATCCCTCAACAATCACTTGCCTGTCTTGTCTGCTAAAAATATACCCCTTTTCAGTGTAACTGGCATATTCTTTACTTGTCACTTTCACCGAATCATTTCCTTTATACATTACAAATTTTAGCGAAACGCTATCGGTAGCCCTTTCCCCTTTGGGTATAAACTTCATTATTTCATGTATGTCATTCCCCTTTTTGTATGGAAGTAAATCCCACAGTGGCAAGTATAAGTAACAGAATATTCCAAAGAGCAATGTCCCTCCAGAAAAAACAACCATCACGATATTTCCTCTTTGTTTTTCAAACCAAGATGAATAATTCTTCTTTCCCAAGTACATTATTCCCACCAAAACGATGAGAACCAAATCTTTTTTGAAGGACGTCCAGGGTTTCAATTTCAAAAAGTCGCCGAAACAGCCACAATCTGTTACCTTATTATAATAAGCCGAATACCAAGTTAGGAAAGTAAAAAACACGACCAATAAGGCTGAAATAAACAAAGCAATATCCATTTGCCAAGCAATAATCATTGCAAAACCAAGTATCACTTCAAGGGCACAAAAGAAAATACTAAAATACAAGGAGTAATTCTTGCATGATTTGAAGAATCCATGTAACCAAGATTCTGGCTTCACGAATTTCTCAATATCAATTTGATAGGCATAATCGCGGATACCATATTGAGCGGTATCTATTTTTTCAATTTTCTCAAATAGAATTTGATTATTTTTCAATAGGGTAAGTTTTGCAGTTAAAACTGGCGGATCAACATATCCATCAGAAATGAAATGCGTTCCACCCCAGGTGCCAAAAACTTCAAAACGGGTATATGGCGGAGGATTGTCAACTTTGGTAGGATTGATATGCCAATCTACATTCTTAACTTTATCAAAAGCATAGATGGCATAGGTTTTTGCAATTAATTTTTTATTGTTTACCTCACAAATGAGTTGAACTGAATCTTGCTGAACAGCAACATCTTGCCCAAAAACATCAAAATACTCATTGAGTTTAATTGCAAATCCACTTGGATCATTTAGCTTTACAATACCGGAGAATATAAACAACGCCCCAGTAAAATAGCGCACAAACAAATTCAAGTATTTTTTCATGATTTTAAAAATTAAAGGCGAATTAATGCAAAAATGGCATAATTGATAATGTCTTGATAATTGGCATCAGCACCTTCACTTACGGAAACTTTGCCCAAGTTATCTTCAATTTGTTTGATTCTTGCAATTTTTACCAATATCAGATCGGTAAAACTAGAAATTCTCATTTCTCTCCAAACCTCGCTGTAATCTGAATTTTTTAGTAGCATTAAATCACGGGTTTTGGTAGCCCAATTGTCGTATGCATTTGCAATGGTTTCAATATCGTCAGATTCAGATTTATTCGCAATCATTTCAAGCTGAATAAGGGCAATAATTGAATAATTAACAATACCCATAAATTCACTTTTGATATCATCGCCAACGGCGTTATTGCCAGATTGTTCAATGTTTTTAATGCGTTGAGCCTTGATATAAATTTGATCTGTTAAACTGCTTGGACGAAACAATCTCCAAGATGTACCATAATCTTCATTTTTCTTTAAGAAAATTGTACGGCAAAGGTTTATCACCTCATTGTATTGCGACTTCGTGTTTTGCATTGTAAAGCAAAGATGGAAGCGGTTTTTGGTTTTATCAAACATTCTACATAAAAAGTTGATTTATTTTGAAATTTGAAAGAAATTTACTATATTTATAAAACTATGAATTCATTTGATTCGCTTTTTCAATCATTAAATCCTGAGCAAAAGCAGGCGGTTGAACAATTGGAAGGACCTGTTATGGTTATTGCTGGTCCAGGAACGGGTAAAACCCAAATTCTGGCAACGCGTATATTGAATATCCTTCAAAAAGAATCAATTCCGGAAAATATATTGTGTTTAACGTATACCGACGCCGGAGCCACAGCCATGCAACAACGTTTGGCAACTTTTATGGGAAGCGATGCCTACAAAGTGAATATTTTTACCTTCCACGGACTTTGTAACAAAATCATCAAAGACTTTCCCGACAAATTTGGCCGACGCGAAATGCGGGTGATGGATGATTTGGAACGCATCGATATCCTTCAACAAATTATTGAAGAAATACATGAAGACTCTCCACTAAAAAGTTATTCAGATAACGATACTTCGCTCATTGGAAACTTGCGTAAAACATGGAATTTAATGGAGTCTGAGGGATATAATGTGGAAAATTTCAAACTTTGGATTGAAATTCTAAATGACGATGAAATGTTCAAGTTGCAATTTCCCGACATGGTTTACACACGTAAATACAAAGAATTCAATGCGGGTGACATCAAAACAAACAAGAGGAAACCTTTACAAGACAATTGGAAAAAACTGATTGAGGCAGCGAAATTATTAGACAGATACAATTCCCTCAAAAAAGAACTTGGCGTTTATGAATTTTCAGACATGCTAAACTGGGTGAATGAAAAATTAAAAACAGACCAAGAACTGTTATCCATTGTACAAGAGAAATACCAATATGTTTTGGTTGATGAATACCAAGATACCAGTGGAATTCAAAATGAAATTTTATATTCACTGATTGAATATTGGGAAGACAATCCAAACTGCTTTGTAGTTGGAGATGACGATCAAAGCATCTATGCTTTCCAAGGAGCGAAGGTGAGCAACATGCTTGGATTTAAAGAAAAGTATGCGAAAAATTTAACCACTATTGTACTTACAAAGAATTACAGAAGTAGCCAATCTATCTTAGACGACAGTGTAAAATTGATTTCTAAAAACAACAGTAGATTGGTGAATACCATTGATGGTTTAAGTAAGGATTTAATCAGTAGTGGAGCAAATAAGGATTTTCCAAATTTAGAAACTGAAATTATTCAATATCAAAATGAATTTCATGAATCTGTTGGTATTGTTGAAAGGATTGAAAATCAGATTAATGCGGGCATTATACCCAAAGAAATTGCAGTCTTATACAGCCAACACAAACATGCACAAACAATTATAGAACTCTTTCAGGAGAAAAACATTCCTTTCGTTTTAAATAGGGCCATAAATATTTTACAAGAACCCATTGTAAAACAGTTGATTCAATGGATGACGTATTTGTCTTATGAAGCCAGTCTCCCAAATTCAGGAGAGTATCTCATTTATCAATTGCTCTTAAGCGATAGATATGCGATTTCTACATTTACTTTGAATCAGATTTCAGTTGAAATTTATCAAATCAAACGAAAAAAGGAATACCAAAACGAAAGTTATTCTTGGCGAGAACATTTTGCTAAAATCCTAAAATCAACCGACGCTGAAACCATTTATGGCAAGGAATCAATTGATTCAATTAAAGCATTGTGGGACAATGTAGAAAAATGGATCAAAATTGCCACAGTTGAAAATGTACCTACATTAATTCAAAAGATTTACAGTGAAGGTGGATTTTTAGCAAACGCATTAAAAAAAGACGACACGGGTTGGTCAATGGAAATACTCCATAGTTTCATGGAGTTTGCTGTTCAACAAAACAACCGTATTCCCTTTATTTCATTAAAAGAGATGATTTCCATGTTTCAAAAAATGGAAAAATCTGATATTCCTTTATACTTAGAAAAACGGATTGGAAACAGTTCTGGGGTTCAACTTCTAACTGCTCATGGTTCCAAAGGTTTAGAATTTGAACATGTTTATATTTTGAGGGGAAATGACACAGTTTGGGAACAAGATGAAGGAATCAAATTACCTTATAACATTCGCCAATTGATACTTGGAAATAACAAAATAATTGAAAGTGAAAGTTCTGTTTCAGATTCATTTGAAGAAAGGAGGAGGTTGTTTTATGTTGCCATGACAAGGGCTAAAAAACAACTTACAATCAGTTATTGCAAGTATAAAATTGCCTCAAAAGTATCAGATAGTTTGGCATCAACATTTGTATTGGACATTGCAAAGGAAAATCAAATTCCAAAAGAACCAATGCAAATTCCAATGGAAAAACTTTTGTGGGCACAACAAAAGTGTTTAGAGAGAACATCCAAACCCATTTTGGAAATCGATAAAAAAGATTGGCTTAAAACAAAAATTGAAAATTTAATATTTTCACCCACATCTATCGAAACGTTAATGGAATGTGGTGTTAAATTTTATTTCAGCAGAATATTGCGTGTGCCGTCTGCCCCAAATCAATTTGGTGCATTTGGTACTGCTATCCATGCTGCGTTGCGCGAATTTATTGTAAAAGGGGTGAATGCTAAAAAATGGATGTCACAAACAGAATTGGTGAAACATTTCGAATATGAAATGATGAAAGTTCGTGCTGGTTTTACGCAAAAACAATTCGAGCTAAGACTTGAACAAGGGCGCTCTATTTTACCAAAATATCATGCTCAGAAAATCAACCAATATGAAAAATATGAAAAAATTGAAACAGAATTTTCAATTAATACCAAAATTGAAGGAATTTCAATTACAGGAAATTTAGATAAAATGGTTTTTGAGGGAAATGACATTACTGTTTACGATTATAAAACAAGTAAACTAAAAAATACCGAATCAAAATCTAAAATCCCTTCTAAGCAAAGTATTGACAAAGGTAATTTCCCACCTTCTTATTGGTTCCAATTGGGATTGTACACAATGATGATTAATGAAGCATTCAAAGATAAAAACTGGAAATCGAGAAATGCAGTTATAGAATCATTAATTTCAAATGACGATGGACAATTTGACGATTTCTCAATGATTTATTCAAATGACGATTTTGATTTAATCAAATCTTGGGTAATCAAAGCGAACAACAAACTACAAAGTTTGAATTTCATGGAAGGTTGTAACAAATGTGAGTGGTGCCAGTTTGCAAAAGAATCTGGGCAAATCATTTACGTTCCCAATAATGATGACAACGAATCTACTGAGGAATAAGTAATAGTGTTAAATATCTACCAATTCTAATTTTCGACAAGCTTTTTCGCAGCAAAGCTCCTCACCTTTTTTTCTACTTTTATTCACTTCTGAGAACCAAAGTTCATCATCTACCACCATAGAAACTACATGATTATCATTTTTACCGGTACCTTCGGTTTCAAATTTCCATTCCAATTTCTTTTGATTTTTTTGTATCCATTTCAAGAATACTGCTTTGTAACTCACGGTAGTAAGCATGAGTTTATCTATATCTAAGTACTGACCTACCAATCGATCGTGAATAAATTTCGATACTTTTTTATATCCTTTATCGAGATAAATAGCGCCAATTAAAGCTTCTAAAGCATTTCCTCCAATTGTTCTGAGGGCAGTATGATTTTTTTGAAGTTCAGGTTTCATTTCCATCACTTCCACCAAACCCAAACGATAGGCGAGCATTCCCATTTGTTCACGATTCACAATTCTGGTTCTCATTTCAGTGAGAAATCCTTCATCTTTATATGGAAATCTATTGAACAATAATTCGGCAATAACCGAATCGAGAATTGCATCTCCCAAAAACTCTAGACGTTCATTGTCTAACGTTCTAGGCGCAAACAAACTGCCTGACATTGTAGCATCGGCAGCAGAACTGTGCGTAAGGGCTTCGCGGTAGATAGACAAACGAAAAGGTCTTACCCCTGTAATGAGATAAATTTTACGTCTCAGATGTTTGATTTGTAGAGGGGATCTTTGAAAAAGATGCTTCAATCCACAAACAATTAGTCTACGAATTTTTTGAAAATGACAGACGCATTATGTCCACCAAAACCAAAAGTATTACTTAATGCAGCATTCACGGTACGATGTTGTGCCACATTAAATGTTAAATTCAATTTGGGATCAATATCTGGATCATCGGTGAAGTGATTTATTGTAGGAGGCACTATGTCGTGATATACCGACAATACACTTGCTAGTCCTTCAATAGCACCTGCTCCGCCTAATAAATGTCCTGTTTGACTTTTGGTACTCGAAATATTGAGGTTATAGACGTGCTCACCAAAAACCGACTTAATGGCTTTAGTTTCGGCAATATCACCCAAAGGTGTACTTGTTCCGTGCACATTGATATAATCAATATCGCTTACTTTCATTCCAGCGTCGTCAAGAGCGGCAATCATTACATTTTTCGCTCCCAAGCCTTCTGGATGAGGGGCAGTTAAATGATAGGCATCTGCCGTCATTCCACCACCAACAACTTCTGCATAGATTGTTGCACCACGTGCTTTTGCATGTTCAAGATCTTCAAGAACAAGAGAAGCAGCACCTTCACCCATAACAAATCCGTCGCGATCTTTATCGAAAGGTCTTGAAGCGGTAAGGATATCATCATTGCGTTCAGACAGAGCCTTCATATTGCTAAAACCACCAACAGATGGTTCATTTACGCAAGCTTCTGATCCTCCTGTAACAATGGCATCTGCTTTTCCAAGTCGGATTAAGTTAAATGCATCAATAAGAGCATGGGTAGAGGAAGCACAAGCGGAAACGGTACCATAATTTGGACCTCTCAAGTTGTGTTTCATTGAAACATACCCAGCTGCAATATCAATAATCATTTTAGGAATGAAGAAGGGCGAAAAGCGTGGAGTGCCGTCGCCCTTAGCATAATCTACAATTTCAGTGAAAAAGGTAGACAAGCCACCTATTCCAGCGCCCCAGATAACCCCAATACGATCAAGGTTGTGAGATTGTTGTAAGATTCCGCTATGTAAAATAGCTTCATCTGCGGCCACCATCGCAAACTGGGCAAATGGATCCATTTTTCTAGCTTCTTTTCTATCAATGAAGTTATGGACGTCAAAATTTTTGACCTCACAAGCAAACTTCACTTTGTACTTAGTTGTATCAAAATGGGTAATTAAACCAGCTCCACTAGTACCCGCTACCAGTGCTTTCCAATACTCATTAAGAGTATTACCGATGGGTGTAATTGCACCCATTCCAGTTACAACAACTCTCCGGAGTTGCATAAATTAGTTTTTGTTTTCTTCGATGTAACGAACAGCTTCCCCAACTGTTTGGATTTTTTCTGCTTGATCATCGGGAATACTGATGT
>CANFVI010000062.1 GCA_947450405.1 Flavobacteriales bacterium | reverse complement strand
CTGTACCACCTGATAATACATATAATGCTATTATCCATGGGCTTTGGTAAGCGCCTACGCCATTTACTGTACCGTTCGTATTATTAAAACCATAGCTGCTGCTGTAGTTCAGGTTAATGTTGATCCAGGCATCTGGCATGGATGGGGCTTTGAATATATACCATATTGTTCTTTGGCTATTACCTGCATTGCTAATACCTGGAGGCATAGGTTCATTAGTGTAGGAGTTTGCTAATAAAGTATTACCCTGATAATAAACCAAGTTTGGTCCTATTGGTAAATGACTGCCTGCTGTTCCTGCTGGTGTGATACATGAACCACTGCCTGTTCCCGTAGGGTCATCTACTAATCCTCCATTTATATCGTGATCGTAACTTGTACGTTGGTTTAAATGGTTGGCTATCATCCCTGAATTATTAGAGCAATTAATCGATGTGCAGGGATTGTTGTTGGACGGAATAAAAATCCCACCTCCATTACAAATATTCACCGACATAACAATATTACCGCTTGATACATTAGATTGAGATTGACAGGTATTATTGCTAGTCATAATACAGTTAATAACATCACTATTTGCTAAAGTTGAATTAGAATAAGTTGCAGTATTTCCACCTACATTATTACCATTTAATTTCCATTGAAAAACTGGATTATAACCTCCATTTATTGGAGTAGCTGTGAATATAACATTAGTTCCAATACAGATATTATTGGAAGATGCATTAATGACAATCGACGGATTGACTAATGAATCAACTGTTAAATTTAAAGTTACGGCTGAATCACAACCCAAATAATTTGTCAGATGCGTTACAAATGTGCCCGTTGTGCTATAACTTGAAGAGCCAACAGTGTAGCTGTTTCCTGCACATATTGAAGTAGTAATAATTTTTGTTGAAGTTGCTTTTACTGTCAGATTTAAAGTTATCGCTGAATCACAACCCACATAATTTGTCAGATGCGTTACAAATGTGCCCGTTGTGCTATAACTCGAAGAACCAACAGTGTAGATGCTTCCAGCGCAAATTGAAGTAGTAATTAA
Organism: Flavobacteriales bacterium; assembly: GCA_947450405.1. Lineage (GTDB taxonomy): Bacteria > Bacteroidota > Bacteroidia > NS11-12g > UBA955 > VMCP01. The sequence continues at coordinate 8,378 of CANFVI010000062.1, read as the reverse complement.
ATTTGTTGAGCTTGGTTTTACTGTCAGATTTAAAGTTATCGCTGAATCACAACCTAAATAATTTGTCAGATGTGTTACAAATGTTCCAGTAGTATTATAACTCGAAGAACCAACAGTGTAGCTGCTTCCAGAACAGATCGAAGTCGTAACCGAATTTGTTGAAGTTGGTTTTACTGTCAGATTTAAAGTTACCGCCGAATCACAACCTAAATAATTTGTGAGATGCGTTACAAAAGTTCCAGTAGTATTATAACTCGAAGAACCAACAGTGTAGCTGTTTCCTGCACATATTGAAGTAGTAATAATTTTTGTTGAAGTTGGTTTTACCGTTAAATTTAAAGTTACTGCTGAATCACAACCCACATAATTTGTCAGATGCGTTACAAATGTTCCAGTTGTATTATAAATCGAAGAACCAACAGTGTAGCTGCTTCCTGCACATATCGAAGTGGTAATAGTTTTTGTAGAATTCTGTTTAATAAATAAAGTTATGGTTCCGCTCGTTGCTGAAGAGGCAGTTTGACAAATGTTATTTGCATTCATGGTACAGACAACAACATCATTATTGTTAAAAGAAGAAGATGTATAAGTACTACTATTAGTATTCTGAACGCTTGCCCCATTAACTTTAAAATTATAAGTTGGTGATACCCCTCCATTAAAAGGTGTTGCGGTAATAGTTAAAGGAGTGCCATTGCAAGTGTTATTTGCCGAGGTCGAAATTGAAACAGATGGAGTTAAATTAGCAATAACAATAATGTTTTGTGAGGTTGTATTGCTCCCAGCAGCATTGGTAGCTGTAAAAGAAACATTATAAATACCTCCTGCACTCCATGTTATACCAGTTGGATTTTGTAAAATACTATTAGATGGGGTTCCACTAGGAAAACTCCAATTCCAACTAGTAGGTGAGTTAGAAGAATTATCAATAAAGTTAACCCCTGTACCAGCGCAAACATTAGTATTGCTTGCAGTAAAAGCTGCAATTGGCAAGGATTGAATATTTATATTATCCACATAAATTGCCTGTCCATAATGCCCACGGTTTCTAAAACTTAATAAAACCGAGCTATTACTACCATAGCCATTTATAAATAAACTATCGGTGCGCCATTGAGTGGATGTTGGAGTAAAAATTGATGCTGTTACATTGGCACCACCATTAGTGGCAAGCCCTGTACCCCCTTTTAAATACAATGATGTCCAGCTACTTCCACAGTTTGTAGAAATTAATACCTCCAAAGAATCATAGTACCCTGCACCATAAGTAGCATACGCCACATCAAATTTTAATTTAACACTGCTTGCCCCTGTAAAATTTAATGGAGGTGTCCACATTTCATCTTTTAATCCATTGGCATTTGTATTGTAATTATCGTAAAAAGCGCACTTTGTACTATTTTTACCAGTAGTGGCTTGTGCCCATGCTCCTACATTATTTATGGCTGTCCAATTGGCCGGCAAAAAAGAAACGCCTTGAAATCCTTCACTAAATGGAATTGAAAAAGTTGGTAAAATATTGATTGTTGAAGTAGTAGTGCTACTGCCATAAACATTAGTAGCAGTTAGAGATATTGTATAAGTACCTGATGTACTCCAGTATACAGAACCAGGATTTTGTGCTGCAGAAGAAGAAGGTGTTCCTCCTGGGAATGACCAACTCCATGAAGTAGGATTGTTAAATGAATTATCTGTAAATGAGATTGAATTACCTATACATGTGCTTGATTTGTTGGAAATGATTCCTGCGGTTGGTGCTGGAGGAATTATAATTGGTAAAGAGGTGCTCCACAATCCTCGACCATGAGTAGCGGCAATGATTGTTCCATCGCTACTACGATACTTTAACATATCAGTTCTTACTTTAGGAAAAGTAGAGTTGGCAGTCCAAATAGTTGAAGTTCCTAGCAATGAATCAGTTGCCCAAACTCCTGTTTCTGTAGCAATAAAAGCCTTGCCACTCGTGCTTGGATAAAACATAGCCCATCTTACAGGCATATCTGGCAAATTCCCATCACAAGCTACCCAACTAGTTCCACCATTTGTTGAAAACCAGATATTATTTATCCCATAATTAGATAAAATTGCTAAAAGATAATTATCACTCGGACCAACAGCAATACATGATATGGTACCAGAGGAAAGACCAGTTGAAAGGTCAACACCTGCCGAACCTGAAGTAATTGTATTCGCATTATCGACTCTTACTACTTTACCATTTGACGTCCCAAAATATACACGATTTGAGGTATAGGGTGATACCGTTACAGCTGTTACATTTCCAGCCATATTTGAAATTCCAATCACAGCACTTGTGCTTCCTGTTTGTGGATTGGTCCAACGACGATAACTTGCAGAAGCATCGCCACAATACATTATGTTGTTACTATTATCATAATCAATTGGATTAATAAATTGACCAGTTGTAGAACTTAAATTAACCGAACTCCAAGTTGCACCGCTGTTGGTGCTTCGACGGTATTGATTATAAATATATGAGCCAAATTGATATTGAGGCTGGTCTTGGTCTATAGCTACAAATGCACCATCACCACCAGTAACTTCAAGAGTATTACTTAAGCCCGAATTATTAAACTGATGTACGCCATTATCTTGGGCGCCTGCTAAAAAGTAATTAGTGCTTGATGGGTGTATAGCACAAGAATAAAATTGTTTTATTCGTAAACCTGTATTTCTATCTCTGATAGTTGTGCCTCCATCAGATGAAAAGAAAACACCACCATCGCTTCCGAAAATTAATTTATTGCCGTTATCATACCATAAAACTTTATGTACATCTGCATGCACATATTGATTCACAGGAGACGTTCCTACCCATGTAGAGAGTTGAGTCCAAATACTGCCACTGTTAGTTGATTTATAAGTGTCCAAACCACCAATGATGACTTGAGTTGGGTCAGAAGGATTGATATCAACGGATAGTGCATACCACCCTTGTCCACTTGCCCATGTAGCAGAAGGTACCCCCCCAGTAGTAACCCAATTAGCCCCTCCATCGGTAGATTTATAAATAGTTGGGACTTGATAGGAAGCATTGGCAGGCAAAGCATAAAGTGTGCAGGCATTCGCATTCCCAAGCCCTTGATTACTGCAAGCAATCTCTGCACGTTGAGAAAAAGATGGAAATGCGGTGGTTGGTGTTGTCCAACCTGTTGAAGCAGAAACAGTCGTTGGTACATCAGTAAACCGATAAGCTTGTGTAGAAAAAATCCCTGTAACAATATGCAACCTGCCAGCAACAGTTGTACTGCTAATTTCCATATCACAAATATCTGATGTCAATCCTGATGGTGTTAAATCAGCTGACCAAGTATTACCCCCATCAGTAGAGCGGCGTAAGCCTGTTCCTCTTGTTGCCAGATAAATATTCCCCAAATAATCACAAAGAATTCGAGTACAGTTGACAAAAGCGCTTGTTGAAGAAAGAAAATTCCAAGTAACTCCCCCATCAGTACTTTTAAAAACCCCTACCCCTCTAACAGCATCTACATTATAATAAGATTCCCCAGTGCAGAAATACATAGTACTGGGTGAAGTTGGATCTTGAGTTATAGCTGCAATAGCTAAATTACTGAGATAATCATTTACTAATGTCCAAGTTGGTGTGGAAGCAGTAATATTAGTTGTTTTCCATAAACCACCATCAACTCCACCAATAAAAACTGTTTTTTTACTGGTATCATTTAAATCAACCCAAATTGCTCTGACTCTCCCAGATGCAATGCCTGAATTAGCCCTTGTATTGCCATTAGAGACACCAGTTCCATCGTAAATCGGCCCACGTTCATTCCAGGTTAAAGCAGGTAAAGGCGAAGTACCAGATACAACATTGTTTCCCATTACTACATTTTGTGAGAAGACTGTCGCGTCTAAAGCAGTTAACAATCTTTCAGAAGGCACATATCCTAATGCTGGATCTTTTGTCATTTCAAAATTTTGCATTGCCGCCTGAGCTGGTCCATCATATTTTTCGTTTTCGCCTTCTTTATCTTCTTCTCCTACAAATATTTTGTGCTTTGGAAAAACGTCAAGCACGTCAGTTTTTAATCTTAACCACTGTAACTTATACTTACAAAAGGATTCGTCTAACTGTTTAACATTTTTTAAAAGCTGATAAGTTGGAGTCTTTTGTGAATAAGAAGAAAAGAAGCAGAGAACAACAAAAAGAATAAGTATATTTTTTTTCATACTCAGTTATTTATTTTTTGAAATGATTAATATCTAAAGAAAAAATATTTTAAATTTCTTTGACATTAAAATAAGAATAGAATTGATTGAAATGCAAATTAGAAAAATTCTTTGTAAGAATTAAAATTATATTAAATAACCAAAACTAAATATTCATTTAGCTAAATGATTTATTTTTGTTTCCTAACAATCCAATCTAATTTATGAATAAAATTCTACCTTTTCTCGTTTTGTTTCTTGCAATATGTTGCGCTAAAGCCCAATCAACAGTTGGTCAGCCTTGCACGGATTTATTCATCAGTGAATATATTTCGCCAAAAACCGCTGGAACGCTTGGAAACAAGGCAATTGAAATTTATAACCCATCATCTTCACCAATAAATTTGAATGGGTATTTGCTTAAGCAAATTTCAAATGGAAATTGTGGTGGCTCAATTCCTACGTTTCATTTTCCGAATAAAAATTTGGCAGCAGGCGATGTATATGTTATCGCAAATGGTGCTGGAACACTTGACCCAGCTGTAATTGCAGCGAAAGATACTACTTATGGCTCCTTCAATTTTAATGGAAACGATGCTTTATTTTTAATAAATCCTAATGGAGATACTTTGGATGTTTTTGGTCAATTATGTGTAAACCCAGGAACTGCTTGGCTTTTGAGTTCGGGCGATTCAACTCGTTATATGACTTTGGTTAGAAAACCAAGCGTTCATAATGGTCAACGAAACTTTGCATTGTGGCAAAATGAATGGATTGCTTATCCCTTCAACACATTTAGTTACTTGGGTTCACACACAATGAATGCTTGCTCGACAACCACACCGCAAGTCTCATTCACAGTGCCAGCGCAAAGTGTTTACGAATCGGCTGGATTGTTGAATATCCCTATTGTGTTGAATTCAAGTTGCCCTAATACTGTTACAGTTGATGTGCAAGTTGCCTTTAGCACTGCCACTTTAGGAAGTGATTACACCTACATCAATCAAACTTTGACATTTGTTGCTAACTCAACTTCACCACAATATGATACGATTCGAATCATTGATGATGCATTAGTGGAATCTACGGAAATAGTTAAGTTGAGATTGTTGAACCCTACGAATGGTGCGGTTTTAGGAGCGGATTCATTTCAATACATCAGCATTATTGACAACGATTTTGCTGCGCCAACTTTTTATTTAGCGTCGCCACAAAATGTTAGTGTTACAGAACAATTAAAATACATTCCGATTGTAGTTTATTTAGGTTCGCCACCTGCAACCGCTTCAACCGTAGATGTGAAATTTAAAAGTGGTAATGCATCCAATGTTACGGATTATAATTTCATTACCCAAACTTTACATTTTGCTGCCAATTCAATTGGTCCAGATACAGCTTACATCAAGGTTTTAGATGATTGTATCTCTGAAAGTTTAGATTCAGTTTGGTTGGTTTTATCCAATCCTTCGATAGGTTGCACGATTGGTAATGATAGTATTTTTCAATTGAAAATTATTGACAATGATGCTATTCCTTCGGTTTCATTTTCAACTACAACCCCAAGTTTGTCAGAAAATTTTGGAACTTATAATTTGAATGTTTCCATTGCAACACCAAATTGCGATAGTACAAAAGTTACTGTAAATGTAGTAGGCGGTAGTGCAATTTCAGGAACTGATTACAACGCTACATTCCCAACAACAGTAGTGTTTCCGCCTAATTCAACCACTACTCAACAGATTCCAATTCAAATAATTGATGACAATATTGTTGAGCCGAAAGATTCTATTTTGTTGCAAATCACGAGTGTAACAAATGGAGCAACAATTAATATTGCCAACAAAAAAATCTTCATTATTGATAATGATACATTGCCAGTTGCGACTGTTTCATTCGTAAATACTTCGGTTGCTGATACTGAAAATATTGGCGGAGTTGCAATTCCATTTACAATTACTAATCCGTTGAATATGTCTTCCCATCTGTATTACACAGTTTCAGGAACTTGTACCAACGGAAGTGATTATTCAATTAATGGAAGTTCTACAAGTCCGATTTCAATTGCTGCAAATGCAACCACAGGAAATATTTCTGTAAATATTATTGACGATAATTTAATTGAAAACAGTGAAGTAATTATTTTCAAATTAGATTCAATGACTGGCGGAAAAATTGGAACGAACAAGACTTTCAACTTGTATGTGATTGATAATGATGCAACTGGTTTTAACAATTTGGATGTTGCAAATGGCATTAAATTATTTCCAAATCCTGTTGAAAATGATGGTATAATTTATTTCTCAAATTTGCCTAAAATAATTAATAGGATTGAGCTGTATAATTTGTTAGGAAAGAAAATTTGTAATGAAAATATTGCTCAAAACAAATTTAGCTTGAGCAATAAAGGATTTGTGAAAGGCATTTATTTTTATAAAATTAATGACACAAATGGAGCATTAATTAAAGAAGGAAAATTAATTGTAGAATAATCTTTTAAATAACCACATTTTAAAATGTGGTTACTTTTTTTAAAAATAGTTGTACATACAACTATTTTGTTTATCTTTGCATCGCAAATGAAATTATCAGAAGAAATAAAAAGCAACAAATTTGTGAGTGAGCATCAAAAAGCGCACATCAATGTTTTATTTACAGCCAACTGGTTGAATGGATTGATGAATAAGCTTTTCAAAAAACATGATATTTCTTCAGAACAATATAATGTGTTGCGAATTTTAAGAGGAAGCCATCCGATAAAAAGATGTTTGAGAGAAATCACAGAACGTATGCTGGATAAGAACTCTAATACTTCAAGAATTATAAAGAAATTGGAGTTGAAGAAGTTGATTGAAATAGAAGAACATGAAAGCGACAAACGTTTTTATCAAATTGGAATAAGTAATACAGGATTAAAATTGCTCAAACAAATTGATGTTGAAATGGAAAAGAATACGCCAGTAAAACAAATTTTAACAGAAAAAGAATCTAAACAACTAAATGAACTGTTGGATAAAATGAGAGGTTGATTTGAACTTTTTTTTGAAAAAATAGTTGTATCTACAAGTAGTAAATTAACAATCAAAAACAAAATAAAATGACAAAAACTAAATGGGTTTTAGACCCAACACACAGTGAAGTAAATTTCAAAATCAAACATTTGATGATTACAAATGTAACAGGTTCGTTTACAAAATTCAGTGCGGATGCTGAAACAGATGCTGACGATTTCACAACTGCTAAAATCAACTTTAGTGCTGATGTATCAAGCGTTTCAACCAATAATGAACAACGTGATGGACATTTACAATCGGCTGATTTTTTTGACGTTGCACAATTTCCACAAATTAAATTTGAATCCATTAAATTTGAAAAAGGTGCTAGCGAACATTTTTTATTGAAAGGTTATTTGACAATTAAAGATGTTACGAAAGAAGTTTCAATGGATGTAGAATGTGGCGGCATTGCGAAAGACCCATGGGGAAATGTGAAAGCTGGGTTTTCTATTGCAGGAAAAATCAATAGAAAAGATTTTGGTTTGAGTTGGAACGCAGCTTTAGAAACAGGTGGAGTAATGGTTTCAGAGGAAGTAAAAATTAATGCTGAAATTCAAATGGTAAAACAAGCGTAATTTTTTGGCAAATAATATTAAAAGCCGATTCTTCATAATATTGAAGAATCGGCTTTTTCATTTTTAGTTATTAATTGCGTTCTTTGCAATTCAATTAAAAACAAATCATGTTCGATTTTTTAAAAGAAGAAATTTGCGGAATCATCACTGAAAATTTTCAGCAACAATTTGAAGCTAATAAAATTCAAATCAATGCTACACCACCTGATTTTACTGGTGATTGCACTATAGTTGTTTTTCCGTTTACTAAATTTTCAAAATTAAATCCTGAAGCAACGGGCAATTTTTTTGGTGAAAAATTAAAAGCTAAAAATTCAAACGTTGAATCATTTAATGTGGTGAAAGGTTTTTTGAACATTGTGTTTACGCAACAATTTTGGTTGAATGAATTTTTATTAGCAAAAAAAAATACTGCTTTTGGACAATCAGCATCTACCAACAGAAAAGTGATGGTAGAATATTCATCGCCCAATACCAACAAGCCTTTGCATTTGGGGCATGTGAGAAATATTTTGTTAGGTCATTCCATTTCAGAAATATTAAAAGCCTGTGGCAATGAAGT
>CANFVI010000061.1 GCA_947450405.1 Flavobacteriales bacterium | reverse complement strand
GTGCATTTGCAGTATTGGCTCCTAAAAACAATGTGCCAAGTATAACTACCCAGCTTTTTAAATATAAGGAAAATCCTTTCATAAGTTTATTTTTCGTACGTAAAAGTTCAAAAATAGGTTTTTTTGTTGATTTACCAAACAATGAGCCATTTTGAGCATCACTTTTTGGCATTTCATTGATTTCACCAAACCAATTATTTTTCATATTAATTTCCATTTTAATTTCGATTTAAATTTACCCAACGTGTTGTTATACTTTCTTTTTCGCCGCTATATTGTGTTTTAATTACAACTTCATAATTACCATCAATACATGGCTCTCCAAAACAGTTTCCGTTCCAAGAATCGCGAAATTTCGTAGTAGAAAATATCATTTTTTTACCCTTGTCAAAAACCATCATTTCGAAATTTTTAGGTTCAGGAATTGTTACATAATATGCATCATTTTTACCGTCACCATTGGGTGTAAATACAGTTGGAATCATAATTTCGCTTATTGATATTGAAGGACTTACCTCAACTTTTGTCATTGTACTATCTTTGCAACCATTAGAAAAAATAGACACTAATTTTATATAAAAATCTTTTCTGGAATATACTTTATAAAAATGATTTATCGACAAACTATTTCCCTCAAAAAACAGTTGTTGATCATCTCCATAATCCAAATATGAATTTTTTACATTTCCATTACATTTAACTTGAATCATTCTGCCATTAGAATCTGATTCTACAACATTCAATAAAATATTATTCTTGCAACCATTTTCAATCAAATCCCCCAAAACGGATGAAGTTTGATTTTTAGATTTTTGATCTTGATTATTCTCTTCGATAATTGCTTGAATATTATTTATGAAGTTGTTTTCATTGCCATTTGAGCGAGAAACTAAAAGATCTTTATTGGGGATATACACTTCAAACCCTTTTGCTACACCATTTGTAGATTCTATTTGAATCTTATTGAAACTATTGTCAGATATATTAAGCGTATTCGTTTTATTTGATTCTATAGCGCCGCTATCTCTTACATCTGGTGAAATGTCATTTTTATTTATTTCAGTTTGAGCTGAAATCGCGTTGATTGGATTTAACATCAAATTGTCATCTTTCAACAATTCAAAGGCAACAACACCACTTACAATGACTGTAGCGACAATTGCAACTTTAGATACCAATCCCAATTTTGCAAACCAACTCTTTGCAGCAACTGTTTGAGAAGCGCTAGAAACGTTCGACAATTGATTAGAAATTCCTTGCCAAGCATTTGCTGGCGGAATTTCCTTTGCATTTTCAAATGCTGAACGGAAGAGTTGATCAATATTTTCTTCTGGAAGCATTATCTTGAAATTTGGGTTTGAAGCCATTTACGGGCTTTGAACATTTGAGATTTACTGGTATTTTCAGAGATATTTAATAATTCTGCAATTTCCGCGTGAGAATATCCCTCAATAGCAAACATATTAAAAACAGTTCTGTATCCAACAGGAAGTTTCATCAGCAATTGCATTAAGTTTTTTGCATTGATTTCAGCAAATACATCATCATTTGAAGCAATTAACTCATGCACATTATCGAGGCTATCTTGGAACTTAGCCTTGCTCTTTTTCAAGGTATCTAAACACTGATTTACACAAATACGTTTCAGCCAACCCTCTAAGGACCCCTCAAAGCGAAAATCGCCTAATTTTTGGTAAATCTTTATCATTGCTTCCTGAAACATATCTTCTGCTAAAATATCTTGACCGGCATAACGTTTACATATGGCAAACAAGACCCCCGAATAGCGTTGGTAAAATTCTTGCTGCGCCAATTTCTCGCCCGCCACACAAGCCATTACCATTTTTTTCTCTTCGGTGATTTGCTCTATTGCCATTAGCCAATTTCATAATCCGGATTTCACATAAGATTGTATTTACAATACAATAGTTGCCTCGGAATGAATTATTTTTTTAAATTTCTTGCTACTTTGAAAGATAAATCGGTTAGTATCATTTTTGCATTGCCATTTCGCTCAATATTTGAGATGGCCGATTCAATTTCTAATACGATTTTTTCCAATTGAGGGACAGGAATTTGTAAGTTATTAAATTTCTCAATAAAATCTCTTTCTTGCCCTACCCATGAAGTTACAGCACCATCGAATCCAATAACCAAAACACCGCGCAAAATTTCTAATCCGTACAAAAGGAAGCTTTTTAAGCTTTCTCTGCCTATGGCTGCCATTTCATCAGACCATTTTACGGCATCACTTATTTTTCTGGTATAACACAGTCCCATCCAATTCCGCCACTGATCAAAATATGGATTTTCTGTTTCTTGAATCAAAGATACAGCAGTCCTAAAATCACCTTGCGACATTTGTGCAATCCTATTGGCATTTGCTTCGCTTAACTCATATCGTTCTACCAATGCAATTGACAATTCCCCCAAGCCAATTGGTGGAACCCGAACAGGTTGAGTTCTTGAAATAATGGTATTGATAATTTTATCGGCATTTGCACCAACCAACAAAAACAATGTATTTTGTGGCGGCTCTTCAATAATTTTCAATAGTATGTTCCCTTCTTGACCCAAGTACTCAGGAAGCCACATAAGCAATACTTTGTATTCACTTTCAAAAGGCTTCAATGACAAACTTTTAATGATTGCCCTGCATTCCTTTACAGGTATATTTCCTTGTTTATTATCGGCTTCAATCAATCCCATCCATTCATCGTAATTCAAATATGGATTTGATAAAAGTGCGGAACGCCATTCTTTCAAATATTCGGAAGCTACTTCAGCTTTAGAGGGAAATGGAAAGCTAAAATGCAAATCTGGATGGACTAAGGATTGATACTTAGAACAAGATGGACATATTCCACAACTATCGTCTAATTGTCTATTGGTGCACGAAACATATTGGGCATAAGCCAATGCCAATGGTAGAGAACCATTACCAACTTTCCCTAAAAACAATTGGGCATGTGGAATTCTTCCAACTGTAACGCCATGAATCAGCTGCTTCTTTAATTTATCTTGACCAACAACCTCTGCAAACTTCATTTTTTTGTTAAAGATTTAGACTTTCTATAAAGCGTCACATAAAAATAACTACAAGTGAATATAACCAAGATAGCAACAAATTGGCCGTAAGAAAGATGGTTTTTTATAACGAATCCTCTTGAATCATCACCCCTATAATATTCTGTAAAGAATCTAGTAATGGAATAAACGATAGCATAAATTAAAAAGAATTGGCCATCAAATTGTTTTTTTCTTCTTACGAAAATCAGAAAAGTGGCAATGAGTAAAATTACCGTGGCATCCCACAATTGAACAGGATAAACAGGAACATTTAAAGGAAAAGCTACAGATTGGGGATCTGTAAAAACTACACCCCATTTAGCATTACATTTTATGCCGTGACAACAGCCTGCCATAAAGCACCCAATTTTACCAAAGCCATGAACCAAAGCCCCACAAACAGCAGTAAAGTCAAACGCATATAAAACTGGGATTTTGTTTTTCCTAAACCACCAAATCAAAACTGGTATTGTTAGTAAAAAAGAACCATAAAACACGAAACCTTGTCCAAAATCAGCAAAGAAATCCTGCATATTTTTTATATAATAAACAGGTCTTTCCAAAAAATAAAACAATTTACCTCCTACGAAAACACTTCCAAAACAATACAAAAAGAACTCACTGATTTTATCTACTGATAAACCAAATTCATGTTTATTTTTATATAAGAATAAGAAAGAGAGAATCACCCCCCAAATAATAAAAAAACCATAACTATAAACGGTTAAAGTTCCAATATGAAATAGCTCTGGGTACATTATACAAATGTAAACCAAAAGAACAAAAAAAGGTTAAATTGCGCTTCTAATTAATTCAGCAATTTGAGCCAATTCTTCAGGAGAAATTTGCAACTTTTCTCTAGTAAAATTCAAATCATTGGCAGTATTCATTGGAACCAAATGAATATGTGCATGAGGCACTTCTAATCCTATTACAGAAGTACCAATTCTTTTGCAAGGGATAGTCATTTTAATAGCTTTAGCAATGGGAAGAGCAAATTTCCACATACTTGCTAATTCATCTGCAGACAGATCAAATATATAGTCTATTTCTTTCTTAGGAACAACCAATACGTGGCCCCTAACCAATGGCATCACATCTAAAAAAGCCAAATGATTATCATCCTCATAAATTTTATAACAAGGAATTTCACCTGCAATAATTTTAGAGAAGATACTTGCCATTAAACAAATATTTCTAAAATCTCAAGTTTTACAATACCTGCAGGAACGGTTATCTCTGCAATTTCACCAACAACCCTACCTAAAAGTCCAGCACCAATTGCGCTTTTTACAGAGATTTTATTTTCTTTGAGGTTTGCTTCTTTTTCTGAAACCAACATATAAACAGCTTCTTTACCAACATTGTGATTTTTAACACGCACATGGCAAAGAATACTTACTTTACTCGTATCAAGCAAAGAACTATCGATAACACGAGAATTTGCAAGTAAGCTATCCATTTGCGCAATTCTATCTTCTATGTGACCTTGAGCCTCTTTGGCAGCATCATACTCGGCATTCTCACTTAAATCGCCCTTATCTCTAGCTTCAGCGATTGCCTGGATTATAAGAGGACGTTGAACCTGCTTTAATTCCTGTAATTCAGCCTTAATTGCGTCTAAGCCTTCTTGAGTAAAATATTGAATGTTGCTCATAATTCTAGTTTTGTTTTGATTATTGATTAAAAAAAAGTTGCACCAATGTGTTCATTGATGCAACAATAATACAAATATAATAAAATTTTATTTTAGTCTTTCTTTACTTTTCCGTTAGATTCTGAACCTAAACCGATTCTTATTCCAAATGAATGGCAACCACCGAAAGGATTTGTAGCACGGTAGCTATAGTCAATTGAAATCACATTATCTTGATTATCACCATCTAACACATGCCAATCATAACTTAGTCCACAAAATGGACCAGTAAATGCTGAAGTTCTTGTGTCTTCACTAAAAATACCTTCTTGGTAAGCAAAACCTCCACGTACCATAATGAAATCCTTGTACGCGTATTCTGCAGACAAAGTAGTTTGATTTGCACTGAATGAATTGTTTGTAAAAGCAAAGGCAAGTGTTAAACGATTGTCATATTGATTTTCGGCTCTATCTAATTTAAGATCGTATGAAGCCGCAATATTCAACAAAGCAGGCAATTTCACCGCTGATGTTTTCACAACCATTGTCTTATCAAATGTTCCATTCTGTAACATTGCTTTATAACTTAAACCTTCACCGGTAAAATCCATATCTGGACCTATGTTTTTGATAGAAATACCGAAGTTAAAATCGTTCTTTTTGATATTATTTTTGGAAGGACTTAGGTTTGCAGAATATTGAACACCTGCATCAATTGACATTCCATTTGCCTGGGCATCCGGAATACCTTCAGAAAGCATTCTAGCTGTTACACCCGCAGAAATATTTTTACTGAAACTTTTAGAATATGAAAGACCAATATTGGTCATACTCACTCTATAAGTACCAATACCTCCGTAGGGGTTTTGTTCAGTTCTGATATCAATAGGGTCAATACCAAACTGCATTACCTGAATACCCAAAGTACCACCTTCACCGTCTTCACCCATACGTTGAGCGAAACCAACATTATTTACGCCAATTCCAGAGCCTACAAGCCATTCAGTGCGGTTAAATACCAATTCTGTATTGTTCACCATTCTATCAAGTCCCGCAACGTTCATAAACATTGCCTCTGCACCTGTTATTCTTCCTCCATTAGCCCAACCCATTCCTGAGCTTCTGCTCCACGGATTGATTGTAAGCTGAGCAGCACCAGCTTGACCTTGACGCTCAGGATTACCAGCGAAAAGGTTATTCGCACCACTTAACACAATAGTTAAAGCAACTGCTGATATATTTTTCAAATTGATTTTCATCGTTGTCAATATTAATATGTATCTAAATCAACGGCATGCATAATTCCATACCAACGTACAATTTTCTCACCCAAACCTGGAGCTTTTACATGTATTAAGTACAAGCCACTAGAAATAGGCACATTGCTTCCATTTTTCAAATCCCACTGGTAGTAAGTTGCATCATCCGCCTTATTAATTGTGCGAATCAAATTACCAGACATGTCAAATATTGTAATCTTACATGTAGGTGGTAAATTAATGATTTTAACTCTTGTATCAATTGGGCTGTTTTCATATTCACTGTAGCCTCTATAAGGATTTGGAACAATATTCACCATTTCCAATGATTTTTTACCAATTTCAACAGAACGCTTAGGGGCAATTAAACCACCATCAAATTCGTACATTGGCAAAGAATACTTATTAGCACCCCCTCTATCAACTTGATTTCTTTTATCCGCAGATTCAAAAGGAGCGTATGCTTTTTTAATTCTCACAGTAATAGTTACATCAGTTGGAGGAATACCATTCTTCATGTCATAACCACCTGCCAAATAAGTCGGGATAATCCAATTTACTTGAGACAATAATTTCAATTTTTCTGTACTACTTGGTGCAGAACCAACAGCAGTTGCCTCAAGTCCTTTTCTAAATCTATCAAAATCAGGCTCAGCTTCACCCATATATCTCATACCTTGGTTGGTTCTAGTTATTCCTGATTTACCTGTTCCAAAAATGTAAATAAAGTGTTTTCCACCGATTGCTGGATAATTTGCATTGTCATTGTAAATATTTGGTGTAGGATTCCAAATCATATCTCTACCATTTTCACCTGCCAAATAACTATCTTCACCAAAAGCCAAAGCCAATCTCTCTCCTGTTTCCAAATTGATCGCATATCCTGGGAAATAACTTAAACCTCTACTTCCTGTAATAACGTTTCCTTTTTGGTCTTTAGAATCAGCCCAACGCATGTTGAATTTAACCATTTTACCTTCTGTACTATTCGAAAGTTCTTCATCAGCCATTTCCAAAACAGGACAACGTGTCCATTTAGATTGGTCTTTGGTGATAACTAATTTGAAACTCGAAAGTTCGGCAATTGGATTTTGCAACCAAGATGTATTACCAGCCCATGCAAATCCATATGTATTTTTATCATTTGTTGCACTGTATTTTTCACGTGCGGCCAAACCATAAGGTGCAATTCTACCTCCCCATATCTTCTCAAATGATTGACTTGGATCAACAGGCGTAACACCGTCAGACATTAAAAAGTCAGAAGTATAACCATCAAATGCAGCTCCTTTTCCTGTGTAACCAGAACGAATCCAATTCAACCACAAACTTCCAGACGTAGGTGTGCTTTGCGCATCATTATCTGCAACAGCGTTTAACCATTGTTTTCCATTGTCTTCCCATTTCACCGACCAATCAATCAATCCATTGGAAGGATCACCTGTTACAAATTCACCTGGATTGTTTGTTTGAGCAATTTCAATACTCATTCCCCAATCAGCCAAAGTTTCTTTTGTAGCGTTTTGCAAACTTCTTTTTCCTTGTACGGATTCAAAACGGTAAGCTAATGTTGTATCAGAGAAAATAGTATCATTACCACTTCCATCTTTGCCTTTTTTAACCAAAAACCAAGATGTATTTTTGGTGATTGAATCTTTTAAACCATTCGATAATGATGGTTTATTCTCTTTAAATACCAATTCAAATTTTGCATCTGGTACTTTTAAAGGATCAACCACTTTGATATTCACAGGACCAGCACCACCAACATATGTTGGTCTATTTGCAATGTTAAATTTAAGAATTGTATCAATGGTTTCTTGAGTGAACTCCAATGACATTCCGCCATTACCCCTACCAGATATTCTTGACAGTAATGGACCTGAACCATAACCTGCGTTCAACTCAGTTCCTGCCTCTTCTGGCATTGGATCATGAGGCGTAGCGCGGTAAGTTTTGATATTTCTTCTTCCTGCTAAAAACTGATTTGGATCTACTTGTAAAGAATCATCACTTAAAATAGCGTAACTCAAAACCATGTAGTAGTAGTTTTTGAAATCAATCAATTGGGTATTTGCAGTAGTAGCAAACAAATCATTTTTGATACTATACGAATGTTGTACTCCTTTATCAGCACCATCTACTTTTTCTACTGGAATATTTTGTGACAATTTTGGATCAAAAACTTTATTAATAATTTGACCTCTGTTATTTTTAACGTCACATTGGAATAATAAACGTGCTTTATCAACATTATCTAAATCACCAGTGTTTACTGTACCATCTTTTAATTGGTATACCAAATAACCTTCAAATTTGTAGGTTTTGGTTTTGTTATTCGCATCTTTATAAAGCTCAGTATAATTCTCAATTTTAGGAGAATTGGTATTTAAGAACTTCAAAACAACTTCTTGATTCAATTCCTGTACATCAACGTCTGGCGCATTAGGACCATCTAAAATCTTAAAATTATTGTTGAATAATGTTTGCGCTTTGTCAGAAGCCAATTTCAACAAATCTAATGAACCTTGGGCACCACCTTGTGTAGTTCTAGCCCAAACAACACCAACAGTAATACGTTGAACTTGTCCCGGTTTCATTAAGAAAGGACCAGTAGATTGGATAAAACGACGATCACCAGGTCTGTTACCTGCAGACTTTTCAGTCCAAGTTTCTCCTGCAAATTGAGGATCGGTATTTCCAGGGAACATATAATTACAAACCCTTGATCCACCTAAACCATTTCCACCCCAAGTTACATTTTGGCCACCTTTCCATTTCCCCATCAAGAAATTATAATATTGATTGGCAGTTTGTGGATCACCTGTAATTTGGTCAGCAGAGTTATTGTAATACATAAAGTGACTCAATCCCATTTGCTTTCCAGCTGTATCAGTTGGACCTTCAAAATAGTCAACTCCAATGGTTGGTGGATTTAATCCATAACCCAAAACACCTTCGTCATCATCATCACCATTATAACAGAAACCTAAGCCACGTCCAACATCACAACCTACATAGTCATCGGCATAGTTACCCAAATCGGCATCTACCCATTGTCCCATGTAACAATCATTCAAAGCAGTAAAACCTCTATTGATAATTTTGGTTGAATAGAAAGTCATGTTGTTTACTTCATCATTAGTAGAGAAAGCAAACGCAGTAGTTTGACACTCTATACCAATTGCTTGGCCTGTGGTACCATGAATATTTCCTTTGTCGTTGTAAACCCACCAAATAAACATATCTGGCTGACGGTCTACCCCGTTTTCAGCAACTGGACGACGCTCATCAATTACAGGATGTTCTCCATCCGTAGGGTTATAGATTCCATCAGGAACTACTTCTTTATATGGAGCCAAATATTCAGATTCAGCACCAATTTTATAAGAACGAGAGTTACCAGCTGGCCAATCACGAATTCCTGCACTTTGTGATAAAAACTTACTATTTGCAAATTCTTCCAACTCATCACGGGTTACTTTCCACATTTTATCGTAAGATTTAC
>CANFVI010000060.1 GCA_947450405.1 Flavobacteriales bacterium | reverse complement strand
TTAGCGAGCGAAAGCATGGTAAAACAATTCAACTTGAAACCTATTGCAAGAATTGTAAGTTGCGGTGCGGCTGGTGTTGATCCTTCAATTATGGGAATTGGCCCAGTTCCAGCAACAGAGAAAGC
Source organism: Flavobacteriales bacterium (assembly GCA_947450405.1). Lineage (GTDB taxonomy): Bacteria > Bacteroidota > Bacteroidia > NS11-12g > UBA955 > VMCP01. The sequence continues at coordinate 9,410 of CANFVI010000060.1, read as the reverse complement.
GCTTAAAAAAGCGGGATTAACTGTGAACGACATTGATGTATTTGAATTAAACGAAGCATTTGCCGCCCAAGTATTGGCAAGTGCAGATTTATTGAATGTTGATTTAGCAAAAGTGAATTTGAATGGTGGAAGTATTGCAATCGGACATCCATTGGGTGCGAGTGGAACAAGAATTTCTGCTACATTGATACACCACATGGCGAAACACCCAGGCAAAAAATATGGATTGGCAACAATGTGTATTGGGGTTGGTCAAGGTTGTGCGATTGTGTTTGAAAACCTAGCATAATGCGATACCGCCTCGATTTATCATACGACGGCACCGATTTTCACGGTTGGCAAATTCAACCTAATGGAATTACCGTTCAAGAGGTAATTCAAAATAAACTCTCTCAAATTTGCAATCAACCCATCGAAATCATGGGTTGTGGCAGAACCGATACTGGTGTTCATGCGAGTGAATACACTGCACATTTTAATTTCGACCTACCCTTGCCAGAATCTTTTGTTTACAAACTCAATGCAATGCTACCAAAGAGTATTGCAATAAAAAACTGTTTGCAGTCCCATGATGATTTCCATGCAAGATTCGATGCAACATTGAGAGAATATCAGTATTTTATTGAAACAAATCCCAATCCTTTTACTGATCGATTTTCATATTCTTTTACAAAAAAGCTGGATTTAACTGCGATGAATCAAGCTGCACAAATTCTATTGGGGACGAATGAATTTCAAGCATTTTGCAAAGGATTACCACCAGCCGACAATTACCGGTGCACGGTGTATGAAGCATTGTGGTTTGAAAAGGGTTCACAAATTATTTTCAAGATATCTGCTAGCAGATTTCTTAGAAATATGGTTAGGGCACTTGTTGGAACGAGTATTTTAATTGGAACAGGCAAAATGACTGTCAATGAATTTGAAACCATATTAAAAACTGGTACCAGGTCTGATGCAGGTAATTCAGTGGCTGCAAAAGGATTGTTTCTAACTAAAGTAGTTTACCCAAATTAACGCTCAACTTTCTTCAAGAACTTATCTACTGTTCTTTCGGTAGTTTGCATGATATAAAAGTCTTTCGCTTTAACCTTGTTGGCTGTATTAATTAATATTTCCGTCAACTTAGGATCAGAGGCATAAACGGCACATTTGCTTTTGGTGATATTAAAAAACACATAGTCTTCGCCATAGTTCAAATAGATAAACATATTTTCCCCAGATCGTTTTGATTCTAAAAGCATAGTAGCCTTTACTTCTTTGTTAATGGGTGTTCCTGCAATACTTGCAATTATCACATTGTCGTTGCAATACATACCACGCATTTTATTATCCCAACGGAAAGTAGCATCAGACATTACCAAGGTATAATCGCATTCATCTTTGCCCTTAAGTTGATTGTTCTTTTCAATTCCGGAAATTGCATTTCGCAACACCTTTGGCGAAGCAATCATTTCGCCTAATGCATCCTTAAAGAAATCCGTATTTAAATCAACAGTACCTGGTCCACCCTCATTGATTTTTGTTACCAAATAGTCAACAAAGTCTTTATGCAGAGGGAAATCCAACATCATTGCCAAATTAAACGAGAAAGTACTGTCCTTTGCTTTCAAATCTGCATGACCCGCATTTTTAAATTTGATATTTTCAGATTCTAAACCAAAATCCATTGGGCCTTCAGCATGAATGGTATGGTCTTTTTCATTGAACTGAATAAAGCTACCTTTGGTTCCGCCATTTCTCAATTTATCTTCACTACCCACCATAAAGCTCTCAAGTTTGTGGTCATAGTACAAAATACCTGTGTCGTTTGACACATCATTATCACTATAACGTCTTCTGGCAGAAAACAACAACGGATAAACGTGAGATGAATCATTGGCAATATACAAACCTACGAACTGTTTTGTATTGAGTTTGTCTCTTGGATTCGACAAAGGAATAACCACATCCTTTGGATCAACAAAATCTCTAAAACTCACCCAAGCCGAAGGCAATACATTTTTAAAAGTATGCAATGGTTTCACAAAACCGAGAAACTTTATTAATTGCTCACTACTTTCAATTTGAGCAATTCCCTTGTATCCAATTTTCTTATCCAAGGTAAATCCTCTTTCTTCTTGAATTACCCCAATACCCTCAACATGTTTCTTTCTATTTACAATTACACTATCTAACAAAAACTCTTGGCGGTTTGCAAGTTTGTCTACGTATTGGTAAAATCCAGAACCATGTACCCGATTCTTACCTAATACTTTAATTGTAAGTTTATAAATTTCGTGAAACTTATCATCTCTATTGGCAATCAACTTGGTTTCAAACAAAGTATCCATGTTTGCATTTTCGCGAATGGTCACTTTTCCATCCTTCAAAAACAAACGAGAATCTGCAATATCAATATAAGGAACCTGCTCAGCTTTGAGTGTGTAATCCTCCATATTGTAAATGGCTTTTGGGGATTCAAACTTCAAACTATCTTGGGTAACATTGGTACTTAAGAATTCTGGCGTTAAACCACCCATTCCAGGACCAACTTTTGCTTCGATGGTTTTCTTGTCCATATTCCATTTGTAATCACTCAAATTTGTTTGGTATTTATTGAATGGGAAATTGGTAATTTGCCCTACTTCATTGGTTGCAAAATCGCCCATTCTTGTTGCGAAATCCATCGTGCCATGAATGTTTTTGCTGTTGAATACAACCTTAGTTGAATCCAATGCAAAAATTGTTAATTCACCAACTTCTGCTTTTGCTTTTTTAGGAGCAAATACCATTTCTTTACTGCTAAATGTAGCCAAATCCCATTTCAATAAACCATCACCAATGACATTGGTAGGACTTTGGGTAATTTTACCAAAGAAATCATATCCAAAGTTAAACATCTTGATCGGCGTTTTCCCTTGGGTAATGGTGTATTTATCTTCGTAAGGTTTCCAATTCAAGGTAGCATTTACTGCATGAATTTCAGGATATTTTGCGTTTTGATTTAGATCGTAATTATTAATTTCTCCCTTCGCCTCTTTCGGCAATAAAAGGATCTTGGTGAATTTGGTTGAACTTGATTCATATTTGATTTCACCATTTTCACCGTAAAAACCCATTTCACTTAAATTCATGGTCATATCGCCATGTCCTTTTCCACGATACATTGGGTAACCTCCAGGAGGCGTTGTTTTCACGAAGCCCAAAGAATAATCAGGTTGGATATAAGCATAATGTCTGAAGTCTGGAAAAATTCCATCAGAGAAAAACTCACCTTCAAAACGCAATCCTTGGATTGTAAAGTTATCCAAGCTATCGATAGTAAAAGGATCAACCACAAACTTAAACACATCACCTTTATACTGACCACCATGAATACTTGGTTTGTCATACAAAATATCACTTCCTTTGTTAGAGGTAAATATTGGATATTCCGGGTAGTTGATGTTTCCCGATTTATTATTGGGTTTATCAATAAATAAGGTTCCTCCAATATTTCTCAAAACCGATTTAATTGGAATCAGTCTTTGACCTGTTTCATCTGGAAAAAACATTTGCATTGAATCGATATTGGCAAAATCAATGATGAATTTCTCATACGAAAAATTGAATCTTTGACCATAAAAATCAAAACGTCCTGCGCGAACCATTCCTCCAAAGCGCAAATTTCTATTATGGGTTAGCACAACAGATTGGTCTGTAGGTCGAACACTCACGTTTTGAGAATCAGAAAAATAACAGAATCTTACCCCTTCAATATTCATTTCATTGCTGAGTAAATTCAAAGTTGCATTTGGCTTCGCTGCAATTACTGAGTTCAAACGAATGACATCATAATCTATTGCCTTTTTATGCATCAAGTTATACTTGAACAATTTTCGATTAATTTTGATACTGTCTGTTTTGAAATTATAATTCACAAACCCCGCATCGTGCAAATCAATAAACAAATGTTTGGTATGTGTAGGTTCTAGATTGAAAAATCCACAATAATCGTCTAAGTGAAATGTGCCTCTATCTTTGAAATTAATTAACCTTTTAGCATTACTTTTTCGTTCACTGAGTTCTTTCAATTTTACAGAGATTAAAGCTTGATCTCTCTTCGGATTTGCATATAGTGTTTTGATTTCTTTGTCAAGTCTTTCTGCAATTGGATCTGGAGGAGTTCTTAAATAATAGGCATTAATTTTCTCAAGTGGATTGGTTAACAAAGGTCCTTGCCATTTTTCATAAATAAAATCCCTAAAGAAATCATTCGATTCAAACTTCACTCCTTTATCGTCGTTGATATTGTCAAAATCCACAAACGGTTCATCAATTTTCCAACGAATTTGTTCAACATCGATACTCATATTGTGGTAATCGTCGTTGAATGCTGTTCGCATCAAACCTTCATCACCACGGTTGATAATTAATCGATTGTCTTTAAACACAAAAGAAACTTGAACAGCAGGATGGCTAATATTTTTGCCGCTGTCGAGGTATAAGGTAAATTCGGTATTGGGTGAATTTGCGATTCCTTTTGCAATTCTAAATCCTGTACTTTTTAGTGTAACCTTTTTCTTCCCTTTATAAAAAATATCAATAAATGACGGTTTATTATCTACGGTTTGCGTATTGATTACTCCGCCGTTCATTGAAAATCCTCCCCTAAAAAAGGATTCGGAACCCACAATACCCCTGACCAATAAATTATTATTGAAGGAAGTGAATTTGGGATATCCGCCTGTTTTCACGGTGTTCGAATCCAAAGAAAACATCAATTTATCGGAAAACTTTCCTAAAATGGGTTCTTTGAAATATTTCTGATATATGAGCGTAACGGTATCAATTTGATATTCGGCTTTATTGAAATTAATAGTGTACTTCCCAAATTTAATAAGCGTTTTATCTTCAGGGATGGCTCTAGAAAAATCTGTATTTCCGTATTTCCCTTCCCAAATTGCTGTACCAGGAAAATACACACCCTTGGTTTTTGAGATTATTAATTTATCGCTTAATGATTTACAAGTTAGTGTAACTTCACCAAAATCGATGGCAATTTTACCTTTAACGAGTTTAATATCATAATTGTTAGTATCAACATACCATTTTTTATTTTCATTGATAAACAGTGTTTTAGATGAAAATAACTGTTCTGTAGTTTTTAGAAATTCGAGGTAATCTTCTGATGAATTAGCCAAAATTGTTTTCGCAACGCCTTGCCATTGTGCAAGGGTTTTATCTGGCATTTTCCGCTCTAGAAAACGGGTAATGGTACCATAAAACAACTTAAAATAAGGCAATACTTGCATTTGATCGGTTAACATTTGATTTGAAACCTGCATCATGAATTTTTGCTGAGAAGGCGAAAATTTACCGTTTAACCAATTTTCCTTAAATATTGCAAAATCTCTTAATGTTTCCTTATCATCAACCCCTTTAAAAAGGTCTTCCAATTCCTTCATAAATATTGTAGGATCAGAATTAAAACTGCGGATTTGAGAAAACGCAGCATTACTGAGTGCCATAAGCACCATTAAGAAAAACAATTTTAATTTAATCATAGAAAAACTCCTAAGAGAAACGTAAAAATACAATAAAGTATTGTACTAGTAAAGAAAGGACCTTTATTTTATTGCTTTGATGATATCAAAGAAATCGCGGGCTTTTAAAGCTGCGCCTCCAATTAATCCACCATCAATGTTCTTTTGCGAAAACAATTCTGCTGCATTATCAGGTTTTACACTTCCGCCATATAGGATAGAAACTTCTTCTGAAATTGCTTCACCAAATTTTTCTGCAAGCAAAGTACGAATAAATGCATGTACTTCTTCTGCTTGCTCAGAACTCGCAGTTAATCCAGTTCCAATTGCCCAAACTGGCTCATAAGCAACAACTATTAACGACATATCTTTGGCACTAAGGTGAAAAAGTCCCTCAGAAATTTGAGATTTAATAATATCAAAATGCGAACCAGATTCTCTTTCTTGTAAAGTTTCACCAACACAAAATAAAACCGTTAAAGCTTGATTTACAGCAGCTGTGGTTTTTTTTGCGAGCATTTCATTTGTTTCATGAAAATACTGACGGCGTTCACTATGTCCAATAATAACATGAGAAACACCAACTGACTTTAACATAGAGGCAGAAAGTTCTCCGGTATAAGCGCCACTTTCTTCAAAATGACAATTTTGAGCACCCAATTTAACGGTACTTCCATCGAGTAATTTTGATGCAGATGGCAGTGCTAAAAAAGTAGGACAAACAATTACTTCAGCTTTATTGGTATTCTCATCTCTAACAATACCTCTAATTTCAGTAATCAGCGCTTGGCTTTCAACCAAGGTTTTATTCATTTTCCAATTTCCGGCAACTATTTTCTTTCTCATTGCCGCAAAGTTAGACAATCTATTTTAATCCAACAATTCATTTACCCAACTCATTGCAAGTTCGAACTGCTGATTGGGTGTAAGATGTGAATTGTCGAGGAGGTGATACGTATCATTGAGCGTTAAAGGACTATCATTGCGACTAGAATCAATTGAATCACGTTCAATTAAATTTGCCGAAACTTCTTCAATTGTTACATTTTTACCGGCATCAATCATTTCTTTAAATCTGCGTTGGGCTCTCACCTCGTTTGAAGCGGTCATGAAAATTTTCAATTCTGCATCGGGGTAAACAACGGTGCCTATATCACGACCATCCATAACCACTCCTTTATTTGCCCCAATTTGCTGCTGAATATCAACAAGTTTGGTTCTAACGGTTGATATTTTAGCAACAAAACTTACTTTATTTGCTATGTGAAGTTCACGAATCAGCGATTCAACATTTCTTCCATTTAAATGTATCTCAAATCGGTTATTTTCTTTTGAGGGATGAAATTCAAGTTGAATATGATCTAAAGCTTTAGAAATCTCAATTTCATTGGCAACATCTATATTGTTTTCTAACAAATACAAGGTAACAGCCCTATACATCGCACCGCTATCGATAAATATATAACCCAAATTTTGGGCCATTTGCTTTGCCAATGTACCTTTTCCACAACTGCTATATCCGTCAATTGCAATATTGATTTTTTTCATGAATTAGTTTAAAAATGTGGGAATCAAAGAAATAGAAAACATGTTTGAATTAAAGCCAGTAAAATAAGATGAACTCGCATAGGTAATATGAAATTTATACACTTTAAACTTCAATCCCCATCCAAAACCTGCCATTCCTTTTTGCGCTTCCGGAGCCATTTCCGATCTACGTTGATGGTTATACCCTACCAATAATCCCAAATGTTCACCCAATATGAATTCCATTCCAAGTGCCAAATGTCGAGATAATTTATCCCCGAAATTTGATTCTTGTGGAATAACCTCTTGGCCATTTAAATCCATCGTTCCTGTTTTCAAATATTGATTATAGGTTAAATCCCATTTTTGCAAAGAATGGGCAATTAGCTGAAAACGCACTGGCATATGGGCTGGTTTGATGGAAACACCATATTGAATATTAAAAGGAAGTGATTCTCGAACCGCATTTCTATAAGCGTTCAACATAAATCCTAAATTCTTTAGAACCAATCCCATTTGTATTAAGGTATCTTTAGAATTGTAATGTGCTCCCAAATTTGAAAATATACCATTTGAAACATAGGGCTCTAAAACGCTATACACAAACCCCAGTTGAGCACCAACGGTAATTCTATCATTAAGCGATCTTGAATAACCCAATGTTACCTTAGTTTCATTTGCAGAAACGGTTCCCAAGGGATTACCTCCATCGTCAAACGATTTCATTGTGCCATAATCTAAATACTGTGTATGAAATGAAAAGTTATGAATTCCTTTGTTATATGCATAACCTACTCCTCCATTGGTTACTCCGGGTAAAAAGCTACCATAGGTAACACCGTAATTATTGTGCAACGATTTGTTTAACAATGCAGGATTGTTAGATGCAAACTGAACATCAGATGTTGGAGAAGCCAATAAATAACCACCCCAAGCCATAGATCTTGCATGCAACGGAACTTCCAAAATTTGAAAAACTCCTGTTCCTCCAACTTGAGCTTTTCCAGTGGCAATTATTCCAACGAATAAAATAAATTGCAGAAACTTCATCCTCATAGTTGCAAAAATAGGGTTTATTACGAACTTTGCACACAGAATGAACGGCTTAATTTTCGACCTTGAAAACATCCCTCAAAACAATGGTTTTGTGATAACTCAAGGTACTTTCGATGGCGTTCACCTAGGACACCAACACGTTCTCAAACAAGTAGTTAACCTAGCAAAATCATACAAAAAACCCAGTTTATTAATTACCTTTCACCCACATCCAAGATTGGTCATTGACCCCAAAAATACCAGCATCAAACTCCTTTCTTCAATTGAAGAAAAGGCCAAAAAAATCTTAGAAATGGGTATTGATTATGTACTTGTATTGTCGTTTACACATGAAATTTCACAATATTCTCCAAGAGAATTTGTGAATGAAATACTTGTAAAAAAATTAAATGTACAATGCATGGTTGTTGGGTATGACCACAGATTTGGCAAAAACAGATCGGGTGGATTTCATGAATTGACAAGCTTTGCCACTGAATTCAATTTTGATGTAAAAGAAATTGATGCTTCCGAAATCGATGAAATCGCAGTGAGCAGTACCCGAATCAGAAAAGCACTAAGCAGTGGAAATTTAGAAAGTGCAAATGAATTATTGGGACAACCCTATACATTAACTGGAACTGTAGTTCAAGGGAAACAGCTAGGCCGTCAATTGGGATTTCCTACTGCCAATATTCAAATTGATGAATCAAATAAGTTAATACCCCCCAATGGAGTGTACATTGGTTATACACTTATTGAAGAATCCAGGTTTAAAATCATGCTAAACATTGGTGTCAGACCAACTGTAGATGGCACGACCCAAACCATTGAAGCCCATATTCTTGACTTCAATAAAGACATATACAACCAAAAAATTACCTTATTTTTGGTACAATTTTTGCGGGAAGAACAAAGATTTAATGGATTGGACGCGCTCAAAATACAACTACAAAAAGATGAAGCTAAAACAAGAGCCGCGCAGTTATTATAAACTTATTGTTTTTGTATTGGCCTTGTTCGCCATCAATTCCTATGGGTTGAACATTTTGGGTGATTCTACTTACCGCGATGTTCCCGAAGATGTTTTAGAATTAAATACACTCATTCTTCCTGGCTTTTATCCTGAATTTGATTTTTATTATAATTGGGATACATTGGCGTTGGACCCATACAGATTCAATGTAAAAACGCTAAATAGAGAAATACCAGTAACCTTGCTTCATGCCGATTGTGGATACACTTTACCTATTTCTGGTAAAGTAAATTCTGGCTTTGGATGGAGAGGCGGTGTTCCCCATCAAGGAATAGATTTACAATTGAGAACCGGTGATTCTGTTA
>CANFVI010000059.1 GCA_947450405.1 Flavobacteriales bacterium | reverse complement strand
ATTATAACTACTTCTAATTTTTATTTGTTCAGCAGGCGCATGCATAATATCTAAAGTTGCTTTTAAAGCATCTGGCATGTAAAGCATTGGCAATACCGTTCCTTCTTTCAAGAAACACTCATGTGTTTTGGTTTGTAGCGCATCATGATATATAGAAACAGCATAATCTGTGGTTCCACCACCTGGTGCTGATTTATATCCAATTAAACCAGGATATCTTAAACTTCTTGTATCTACACCCCAACGATTGTAGTAATACTGTGCATATAATTCACCAGAGAGTTTACTGATACCATAAACCGTTGTTGGATCCATTGGCCCAAATTGAGGTGTATTAAAACGAGGCGTATTTGGCCCAAATGCAGCAATACTGCTCGGCCAATAAACTCTTTTAATAATGCCCATATCTCTGGCAGCATTCAGCACATTGAATAAACCATCCATGTTTAACTCCCATCCAAATTCAGGGAATTTTTCAGCAGTTGCACTTAATAAAGCAGCCAAATGATAGACTTGGGTTGGTTTATATTTTTCAATTATTTCACGGAAAGACTTTTCATCTAAAATATCTAAAGTCTCAAATGGACCCGCCTCAAAAACAGGATTATCAGAAACCTTTACATCAGAAGCAATTACGTTCGAATCTCCATAAATTCCACGCAAAGCTTCAACCAATTCCGTTCCTAGTTGACCACACGACCCTATTACCAATATTTTTTCCGTACTCATAATTTTATAACTGCAAATTTTGCAACTATTCTTTGAATAATCAAAATCAAATCACAGAATAAAAAAATAAATGGTAAATCAGAATATGTTTCGCATTTTTGCCGTTCTAAAATTCTTCAATGTCAAATAAAATTGGTTTCGCAGTTTTGGGTTTAGGTCATATTGGCCAGAAACACTGCATGCATATCTCTAATAACCCTAATGCAGCGTTAATTGCCATAGCCGACATTAATTCGGATTTAAAATATGAGAATTTTATAAACCATGTAACTATTGATAATTTATTGTCAAACAAACATATAGATGTAGTAAATATTTGTACTCCAAACGGATTGCACGCACAACAAGCAATACAATGTTTAAATGCAAATAAACATGTTGTGATAGAAAAACCAATGGCTTTATCTACAAATGATTCTAAAGAAATTGAAATTGCTTCTATCAAAAACAACAAATTTGTTTTTTGTGTAATGCAAAATCGATTTTCTCCACCCAGTCAATGGCTGAAAAATTTAATTCTTTCAAAAACTATTGGCAAAATATTTTCAATACAAATTAATTGTTTTTGGAATCGCGATGATAGATACTATACGCCAAATCATTGGCATGGGAATATGATCTTAGATGGTGGACCCTTATTTACTCAATTTTCTCATTTTATTGATTTGTTGTATTGGATATTTGGGGAAATAAACATTAACTACGCTCAGTTTGAAAATTTCAACCATTCCCATTCTACCGAATTTGAAGATAGCGGTATTGTTACATTTTCAATTAATTCTGGAGGCGTAGGAAGTATCAATTATTCTACATCAGTTTTTGATACAAATTTCGAAAGTAGCATTTCAATCATTGGCGAAAATGGAACAGTAAAACTAGGTGGTCAGTACATGAATGAAATTAGTTATTGCAATATCAAAAATTATCAAATGCCAACTTTAGAAAAAAGTAATCCTCCAAATAATTATGGAAATTATCAAGGAAGCGCATCAAATCATCCATTTGTAATTCAAAATGTAATTGAAACTTTAAATAACACCTCTTCGCCCCACACAAAAGTAACAGACGGCATGGCGGTGGTGAAAATCATTGAAGATATTTACAAATTTCGAAAATAAAATTAATACATATTCTATTGACTTTATATTAGTTATAGAACTATTCAAAACTTTTTCAATGTTTTTTAATTATTTTTTGGGGGATGGTTATGCGTTTGTTGTACTTACTCGCAAGGAATACTCCCATGAAAGAACAATTAGAGTCAAATATTCTTACTAAATACGCAGCCGGATTAATGGAACCCGAAGAATTAAGTAAGTTAGAGGATTGGTTGAAACAAAATCCTCAATTCCGCACAACGCTTGCCCTCATCCAACAAAATGTGATGGCAATGACTATGCAAATGAACTTGGTGAGAAAGTAATTTTATGAAGAACGAAGAAATTAACAAAAACGAATTGCATCACGATCCTGAATTTAAAGAAATTTGGGATTTAGCATCGAGCTACACATATTCAGAATCAGACCAAAATGATGAAGCCTGGTCAAAATTCAAAGCTGAAATACAGCCAAAAGCCAAAATGAAAGTTTCATATTCTCGCTTATTGGCTTATGCTGCTGTAGTATCAATATTTATACTTTCAGGTGTTGTTTTATATAATATGAATCAATACAGTAAAGAACACCCATTGGCTGCAACCCAAAACACAATGGCTGGTGAATTCAAAGAATTCAAACTTCCTGATGGCACTACCATTACCATGAACGGAGCTAGTTCTGTTTCATATGAATTAACCGAAAATGCACGTAAAATCAAATTATCTGGACAAGCTCATTTTGAAGTTGCACCAAATAAAAATGCTCCATTTTCAATTGTTACTCCTAAAGGTTCTGTTACCGTTTTGGGAACAGGATTTGACGTAGTTGCATATCCTAACAAAGAAATGTCTGTTTCTGTAAACCACGGAAAAGTTAAAGTACAACATGACAATAAACAACTTATTCTTACCAAAGGAATGAGTGCAATTACAAATAATTCAGATTTGAATTCAGTTGAAATGGATTCTACTACAGTAATTTGGAGAGGTCAATTTATTGAATTTAACAATGCAAACCTTTCAAAAGTTTGTACCGCACTAGAGAATAAATACAATGTTCAATTAGACAAATCAAACCTAAAATCTCAAAACCTACAATTCACAGGTAAATTCAAACAAAATGCAACTATTGATGAAATATGCAATGTGATCAATACTGCACTTAAAGTTAACTTAACCCGCAAATCAGCTAAATAATTATTTAGCCATTAGCAGGATGAATTAATCTTTTATATTGTTTTTTTTGCACGGAGGCCAATTTAAAAATTGGCCTCTTTTTTGCTATTAATCAATGAACAATACAACGTTTTATCCAATTAGTTAGTCATATTATCATGTCTTTCAATTTATAACACTTTTTTAATCCATTTTATATTTAAATTTGTTTATCTCTCAATGCGCAAAATACTTATATCAATCATTTGCTTAATTACTTTCACTGCTTCTGCGCAAAGCAATGAACTTTACTTTCAACCCAATGTTGGTCAAATTAATGTCCCTGAAAATGAGGAAACACCTATTGCCTTTTGTGAGTTAAAAACAGCAACTGTTTATTTAAATAACAAAGGACTTAGGGTAGTACTTACAAACCCAAATGACATTCCTAAAATCCACAAATCATTCCATTACAAGGGATTGGATACTTCGTTTACAATTAATAAACATGTTATCGATATCAATTTCAAGCTAGCTGATGCCCCTTCTAAAATTGATTTTTTGCAACAGGCGCCGTATTACTTAAATTACTTTTTAGGCAACAACCCAAAAAATTGGAAAACGAAAATTTATCCCTCAAAAACAATAAAATTATCAAATATTTATAAAAATATCGATTTCCTGATTTACGCAACAGATACTGGAATTGAATTTGACTGGATTGTAAACAAAGGTGGTGATCCAAACCAAATTCAAATTAGTTTAGAGGGAAATTCTGGAGTGAAATTATCATCAAAAGGAATTGAAATTGAAAGTTCATGTGGAAGTTTTACTATTGCCCAGCCCAAGGCATTTCAACGCAAGATTTCAAGATTTTCCAATTTGAAAAGAATTCCTTGCAAGTATTCTCAAATAAATAAGCAGACTTTCCAATTAATAACGCACAAGTACAATAAAAATGAGCCGTTAATTATAGATCCAATTTTGGTATTTAGTACTTATAGTGGCTCAACTGCCGACAATTTTGGATTTACTGCAACATACGATACTTCTGGTTGTCTTTATGCTGGAGGCATTGCCGACGCAGAATCTTTAAACTATCCAGTTACAACAGGGGCATTTCAAACTACTTATGGAGGAAGCGTGAATGGGGCCGGTCCTGTTGGTTTGCCATGCGATATTACTATTAGTAAATATAGTCCCGATGGAAAAAAGCTTTTGTTTGCAACTTATCTTGGGGGATCAAACGATGAATATCCTCATAGTTTATGTATTGACCCTGATAATAATTTACTGGTTTTTGGAACAACATTGTCAAATGATTTTCCTGTGCATCAAGATTCATTCATTAGCAACAGCTATAAAGGCAATTACGATATCATAGTAACCAAATTATCGGCGGCGGGCGACAAAATGTTGGCAGGAACATATATTGGGGGAAGTTCTCAAGACGGTTTTCAAATAAACAGTGGAGGTCAAAAAAGCCAACTCCTTTATAATTATGCCGACAATTACAGAGGCGATATTACAACCGACCACGATGGAAATATTTTTGTTTCAACATGTTCTCACTCTAATGATTTCCCAATAACTATAGGAGCCTTTCAAACTCCTATCAAGGGTAGAACCGATGCGCTGGTCTTTTCTTTAACCCCACTCATGAGTAAAATGAGATGGGCATCATTTTTTGGTGGATCTGGAGACGATGCTGGATATTCTTGTAGATTTGATGATTCGGCTCATTTGTTTATAGGCGGTGGTACAAAAAGTTCAGATTTCCCCTTAACTGCGAATGCTGCTGCCCAAAAAACTTTTGGCGGGGTAACTGATGGATTTATTTTGAAAATCGATAAAGACAACGGAAAATACGAAACTGGTACATATTGGGGATCGAATGCTTACGATCAAATTTACTTCTTAGATATTGACCCTAAAGGAAAAGTTTATTTTACGGGTCAAACAGAAGGCTATATCAAAAGAAGTTCCGGTGTTTATGGAAAAGATAGCACCCACCAATTTATTGGAAGAATGAGTAATGACTTATCTTCAATTGACTTTATAACCACATTTGGCAACAGACAAACTGGAAAACCTGAATTATGCCCATCAGCTTTTATGGTTGATGATTGTTATAACATTTATTTCAGCGGTTGGGGGTCAGCCATTGGAATTGGGAACAATGGAACTACCGACGGTTTAGAAATCACCCCTGACGCCCATCAAAAATCAACCGATGGTAACGACTTTTATCTTCTGGCATTAAAAAAAGACGCCAAAAGCTTGGTATACGCTTCCTATTTTGGGGGAAATTTAAGCGAAGATCATGTAGATGGTGGTACCAGCCGATTTGATAAACGCGGTGTGATTTATCAATCTGTTTGTTCATCTTGTCCAAACAATCCTCCTGGATTAAATGATTTCCCTACAACTGCAAACGCCGTTTTTAAAAATAATGTAAGTGTTCGATGTAGCAATGCAAGTTTCAAATTAGATTTCAGGTTGGGTTATTCGGTTGATGCAACATTCAATGTAAATCCTTTGGTTATCTGCTTGGGTAAAGCCAATACATTCACCCCTAGAAATTTATACAATGCAAATTATTTATGGCAATTCGGAGATGGAGATACATCAAGCAAGAAAATAACAACTCATTTGTACAATAAAATTGGAAAATACAATGTTACTTTAAGTATAGTTGACACCAATAGTTGCAATCAAAAAGCAACATTCAATCAAACCATTGATGTCATCGAAGCGCCTGAACCCAAAGTAACATTATTGTCGGAAAGTTGTGTGCCGGGAATTAAGTTTACTGCATTGGGAACCCAATACGATAGTATCTTTTGGAATTTTGGAGATAATTCAGAAATAAAGAAAAATGAAAATCCAATAACACATATTTACGAAAAAGGTGATTTTACTGCCACCATTATTTTCAAAAATAGCGTTTCAGGCTGCACAGATACAATATCAAAACCCGTTTCAGCGGCAAACGACAGTATTGCAAATTGGGAAATAGCCAACGTTTTCACACCCAATAATGATGGCAAAAACGATTGTTTCAATGTGGTTGGATATTCGCCAAGTTGTGAATTTGCTGAAATGAAAATCTTTAACCGCTGGGGCGAAAGAATTTATTATGCAAGCTTGGATAATTGTTGGAATGGAAAAATAGAAAATACTGGACCAGATGCGCCCTCTGGAACTTATTTTTATATCATTACAGTGATCAAAACTGCCAATCCAAATATCCCTAAAGAAATTCATGGCTCTGTTAATTTAATTCGTACGAAATAAATCCACCCTCCCCCTAAATAAATAAAAAAAGCACACCATCTTTCAACTTAATTGAAATTATCAATCGTTTGGTTAAAAGCAAAACTGAAACATCAATTATTTACTGTAACCCAGCAACCAGTGCCTCAGGCGCAATTTTCTTTACCAAACCTTGTAATACTTTGCCTGGTCCTACTTCTGTGAATTGGGTTGCACCATCGTTAAACATTTGTTGAACAGATTGAGTCCAACGAACAGGCGCTGTTAATTGCGAAACCAAGTTCTGTTTGATAATCGTTTTATCGGTTTCCGCTTTAGCTGTTACGTTTTGATAAATTGGACAACTAGGATCATTAAAAACAGTATTTTCAATGGCAGTTGCCAATTTTTCTCGAGCTGGTTCCATTAATGGCGAGTGAAAAGCACCACCAACTGGCAAAATTAAAGCGCGTTTTGCGCCGGCTTCCTTCATTGCTTCACAAGCAGCTTCAACTGCAGTATAAGCACCAGAAATCACCAACTGACCAGGGCAGTTATAATTTGCAGGAACAACGATACCTGGAGTGCTTTCACAAATTTCTTCCACTTTATCGTCGGCCAATGCCAATACTGCCGCCATTGTGCCAGATTCAATTTCACAGGCTTCTTGCATTGCCATAGCACGTTGATAAACTAATTTCAATCCATCTTCAAAATCCAATACACCTGCTGCAACCAATGCACTAAATTCTCCTAAGCTATGACCAGCAACCATATCGGCATTAAAATCAGAACCCATCAATTTTGCACGAATTACACTGTGTAAAAATATTGCGGGCTGTGTAACATTTGTTTGACGCAAATCTTCATCTGTACCAGCAAACATTAAATCTGTTATTCTAAAACCCAATATTTCATTGGCTCTTTCAAACATATCTTTTGCAATTTCATTGCTTTCATAAAGATCTTTCCCCATTCCAACGAACTGACTTCCTTGACCAGGAAATACAAATGCATTTTTACTCATGTTGGCAAAATAACAACGAAATCATTTCATTGAACCCACAAAATATCAATCCCATCGACTTTGTTCAATTTTTTTAACAGTTTAACCTAAAATTAACATGCTATTAAATTTTTTACATTAAATTTGTTTGAACAAATATTAAATAAATTATGACAACCCAAGCAATTTCAAAATGGAACTTAGATGCAACGCATTCAGAAGTTCAGTTCAAAGTAAAACACTTAGTAATTTCTACAGTTACAGGTAGCTTTAAAGAATTTTCTGCAAATATTGAAAAACATGGTGATTCATGGGCGAATGCGGTGATTGAATTTTCTGCAAATATTGATAGCATCGATACAAATAATGCTGATCGTGATGGTCATTTGAAATCTCCTGAATTTTTTGATTCAGCTCAATTCCCTCAAATAACTTTCAAATCAACAAGTTTCACTGAAAAATCTGGAAGTGTATTTTCTTTAGTTGGAGATATCACTTTAAAAGGTGTTACCAAGTCTATTGAATTAACTGCCGAATTAGGTGGTGAAATGGTTGATCCATGGGGAAATCACAAAGTAGGATTTGAAGTAACTGGTGAAATTAACCGTGAAGAATTCGGTTTAACTTGGAATGCAGTTACTGAAGCAGGCGGATTGGTTGTTGGTCCTAATGTAAAATTGATTATGAATGCACAATTTGCACCTGCTGCAAATTAATTTAAAACTATATTTTCATAAAAAAAGAGGCTTTAATAAAGCCTCTTTTTTTATGCATTTAAATATCTTTCAATTAAATTCAGAAAGTTCTAACCAACGCAGTTCTTTCAAATCCATTGAATCTTGAATAGTTTGCAATTCTGCACCCAAAGATGCAATTTTATCAAACTCTGTGGTTAAAAGGGAAATTTCACTTTCAATTTTAGATTTCTTATCGTTTAATTCCGAAATTTCTTTTTCCAATTGATCAAATTCAAATTTTTCTTTGAATGTAAGTTTTCGTTTTTCAACCACGGGAAATTCCACTTTTTTTACTTCAACAATTTCAGTTTTATTTTCTTTTGAAGCTTTAAAGCTATCCTTAGCTTCTTGCTGACGTCTTGCATCTTCAAGATCATCCCATTCTCTATAATCGCTATAATTACCTGGGAAATCCCTCACCTTACCTTCTCCCTCAAAAATAAAAATATGATCAACAACCTTATCCATGAAATAACGATCATGGCTTACGATAATGGCGCAACCATCATAACCTGCAAGGAAATCTTCAAGAACACCCAAAGTTTCAATATCAAGGTCATTCGTTGGTTCATCTAAAATTAAAAAATTAGGAGCTTTCATTAAAACAGTCATCAAATACAACCTGCGTTTTTCTCCCCCACTTAATTTCACTACAAAATCCCATTGCTTTTCATGGCTAAATCCAAATTGCAAAAGGAGTTGTTGGGCAGTTAATTTATTGCCATTGGCCATTGGAATCCAATCTGCAATATCTCTCACAACATCAATTACCTTTTTAGAATCGTCAACCTTCATTCCCTGTTGGGAATAATATCCAAAAACCATGGTGTCACCTTGAACAATTTTTCCTGCATCGGGTTGCTCCAATTCCATGATCATATTTAAAAATGTAGATTTACCTACACCGTTAGGACCAACAATTCCAACTTTTTCTTTCCTTTTGAAAATGTAACTAAAATCGTCTAGTAAATTCTTTACACCATAAGCTTTACTTACATGGTGAAGTTCTAATATTTTGGAACCCAAACGCTCCATTCTCATGGTAATATTGAGTTCAGTTTTATGGCGTTGATTTTTAATTCTAGCTTCTAAATCATCAAACGCATCAACCCTACTCTTGCTTTTGGTACCCCTTGCCTTTGGCATTTTACGTACCCAATCAAGTTCACGTCTAAAAAGGTTCTTATCCTTTTCTAACTCACTTGCAATTTGCGCTTCTCTTAGTGCTTTATTCTCTACAAAATAGGTGTAATTGCCTTTGTAATGATAAATATCTCCATGTTCTAATTCAATGATTGTATCGCATACCCTGTCTAGGAAATAACGATCGTGGGTAACCAAAAGTAAAGACAAATCTTTTTGCGAAAGATATCCTTCTAACCATTCAATCATTTCTAAATCCAAATGGTTGGTAGGTTCATCCATAATCAACAAATCGGGCTCAGCCAAAAGTACTTTAGCCATGGCAACACGTTTTCTCTGTCCTCCCGATAAACTAGACGCCAATTGATCGTGGTCTGTAATTTTAAGTTTCGTTAAAACTTGTTTTACCCTGCTTTCATAATCCCACGCACCCAATAAATTCATTTGTTCGCTTGCCCATTGTAAATGATTCATATCATCTTCTGAGGGATTATGTGATTGTTTCTCAATTGCAATGTCATATTCTCTAACTGCTTTACTAATTGGAGAATCGTAAATTAAAATATTGTCAATTACTGAAACATTTTCCATCAATTCTGGCTCTTGAGGGAGATATCCAATTTTAATGTCCTTCCGAATAATTGCTTGACCGGTATT